>NZ_DCJO01000033.1:0-172157 GCF_002320075.1 Intestinimonas sp. UBA1698
CGCGCCCCTTGCGGGGCGCGACAACTCGATCACAAATACCCACGGGTTGGTCTCCATTTCAATCCACGCGCCCCTTGCGGGGCGCGACTAATTATTTGGTGCGCAGCTATTCTTTGCTTAATATTTCAATCCACGCGCCCCTTGCGGGGCGCGACGCTCGGCACAATCGTGTCGGCCGCAGACGGGAACCTCATTTCAATCCACGCGCCCCTTGCGGGGCGCGACGTTCTGGCCCAGCAGGACCCGTTGGGAGCCAGCATGAATTTCAATCCACGCGCCCCTTGCGGGGCGCGACCGCATTGCGCGGAACTCGGCACGGGTAATGTGCATTTCAATCCACGCGCCCCTTGCGGGGCGCGACCTATGTCGGTGGGAAACAAAGCGTCGGATTCGGCATTTCAATCCACGCGCCCCTTGCGGGGCGCGACGCAAGGTGTTGCGTGCGATCTCCTGGATTGTAATATTTCAATCCACGCGCCCCTTGCGGGGCGCGACCTCATTCCCGCGCCTCCAAAAGTCGTTTGCACCATTTCAATCCACGCGCCCCTTGCGGGGCGCGACGCTCGTCCCATTAAAGGTAAGTTGTAACGTACAGATTTCAATCCACGCGCCCCTTGCGGGGCGCGACTTAGTTCTCCGTGACACCATACAGGGCAATGGTATTTCAATCCACGCGCCCCTTGCGGGGCGCGACGCCCCCCGTCACCGCCTCCGACAACGGCAAGGTCCTATTTCAATCCACGCGCCCCTTGCGGGGCGCGACCGGGGCCGGTATCATCACTAACCCCGCTTACTGATTTCAATCCACGCGCCCCTTGCGGGGCGCGACAGACGAACCTTATGGTATCGCTTGCCTACACGTTATTTCAATCCACGCGCCCCTTGCGGGGCGCGACTTGCACGATGGGACATGGTGGCCACATGGGTTAATTTCAATCCACGCGCCCCTTGCGGGGCGCGACCGGCGGGTCGTCTCAGTGCGATTTCGCCGGTCAAATTTCAATCCACGCGCCCCTTGCGGGGCGCGACCCTCAATCTCTTCCGGTGTGTCCCACGGCAGATTATTTCAATCCACGCGCCCCTTGCGGGGCGCGACCCTCACGCCCCTCTCGGAACTCCGGCATCAGCCGATTTCAATCCACGCGCCCCTTGCGGGGCGCGACTAAATGATCTGCAAGATTGATCGCATCACCGACCATTTCAATCCACGCGCCCCTTGCGGGGCGCGACTTCTGGACTACATCACCGGCTCCGCCGCCGGCATATTTCAATCCACGCGCCCCTTGCGGGGCGCGACGTGATGCGGTCTATCGTGGGGTAGGCGCTTAGAGAATTTCAATCCACGCGCCCCTTGCGGGGCGCGACCTACCCGATTGCAACGTAGCGGTACGTTATGCGGATTTCAATCCACGCGCCCCTTGCGGGGCGCGACCTTCTGCGCCAGCGCTACGGCGGCGGGCTCCAAATTTCAATCCACGCGCCCCTTGCGGGGCGCGACTGGTCATCGTGCCGCGTTCCCTGCCGGGCTACGTATTTCAATCCACGCGCCCCTTGCGGGGCGCGACGCCTGCTCCGCGCCATCCATACCAAGCTGGCCGGATTTCAATCCACGCGCCCCTTGCGGGGCGCGACTGCCGCCCGAGGGCAATGTCCTCGTTCGTCATCCGATTTCAATCCACGCGCCCCTTGCGGGGCGCGACTGTTCTCCCTCCGTTCTAGCTGGCTGGGTGGTTGCATTTCAATCCACGCGCCCCTTGCGGGGCGCGACGCGCTGCACACGGAATACCTGCGGCGGGAGTTGGTATTTCAATCCACGCGCCCCTTGCGGGGCGCGACCTTGACAAATCGCCTCCTTTCCCCCATAATGGGGATATTTCAATCCACGCGCCCCTTGCGGGGCGCGACGGATCTCCCCCACGTCCAGGGACCCCTTTCGGTTATTTCAATCCACGCGCCCCTTGCGGGGCGCGACCGCTCTGGGATGGCCATCCTTGATGGCTCCGGTGATTTCAATCCACGCGCCCCTTGCGGGGCGCGACTGCTCCGTCTACCGGGCCGGACAGCACTGCGCACAATTTCAATCCACGCGCCCCTTGCGGGGCGCGACGAATGAGGTCACGCCCAGGTTCAACCTGCTAGCTATTTCAATCCACGCGCCCCTTGCGGGGCGCGACTTGATGGCTCCGGTGGAAAATGTGGTGGAAACAAATTTCAATCCACGCGCCCCTTGCGGGGCGCGACACGGCAATGCAAAGTACCCTGACGGGTTAAAAAATTTCAATCCACGCGCCCCTTGCGGGGCGCGACCGGCTGTGTCCTTTTTGGCGTCTACGGCAGATGTATTTCAATCCACGCGCCCCTTGCGGGGCGCGACGAGAGTTTGGGCTCTACTGCTGGGACGACAAGGGGATTTCAATCCACGCGCCCCTTGCGGGGCGCGACGTTACCTGACCATCGAGAGCAGGTTGTATAGGTCCATTTCAATCCACGCGCCCCTTGCGGGGCGCGACCGCTGCTCGTCCGTCAAGGCTCCCCGCAGGACCTGATTTCAATCCACGCGCCCCTTGCGGGGCGCGACTATGGTCATTGTGGGTAAGTACACCGCGTAAAGATTTCAATCCACGCGCCCCTTGCGGGGCGCGACGCCCTGTTGGACGTGGATGCGCTCAAGGCCAGCAAATTTCAATCCACGCGCCCCTTGCGGGGCGCGACCCGAGCTTGCCCGGTATGATCGCATCTACCAGGTATTTCAATCCACGCGCCCCTTGCGGGGCGCGACGGACTACAACACCGCCATCCGTGGGGCCTGCAAATTTCAATCCACGCGCCCCTTGCGGGGCGCGACCGTTGCAAGCATAATCTTCCTCACGCCCCTCTCGATTTCAATCCACGCGCCCCTTGCGGGGCGCGACACCGGGGGTACATCAAGCCTCGCATCGGCTCCATATTTCAATCCACGCGCCCCTTGCGGGGCGCGACAGCAAAAGTGTACAAATTGCTTTGCACATTTTTGCGATAACAGACAAGTTTTGAGCAAATTTGCGCAGAATGCCGCCTGTCAGGGCATTCTAATCCCTTTTCCATTCAGAAAATCATTGCAGATTTGGGTGCGAACCGCCCGGGCAATTTCTGCGCGCTTGCGCTTCGCACTATAAGATCATCGGTTCCTCGGGCAGATACGTCTGCTTGCAGCCGAAGTGTTCGATCTTGTTCTCGTACTTCTTTCCCAAGTAGTAAAACCTCAGGCTGTCTTTTTCCGGATCAATGATCTTACAAAGCTCATTCTGCAGCTTCCGGTACTGCGCCGTGTCCAGCAGGCACTCGAACACCGAGTTCTGTACGCGCTGACCGTAGTTGACGCACTGTTTTGCGATCCTGCGCAGCCGTCCGCGACCGGCGGCGTCGCTCGTGTTCACATCGTAGGTGATCAAAACCAGCATAGGCGCCTCATTTCCACAAAAACGGCGGATAGTCCTCCAAATCGCCCCGCAGATACCGCGCCAGCAGCAGGCTTTGTACATACGGCACCAGCCCCCACGGCATCTTTTCTTCTAAAAACGGATGTGTAATGGTCTCCTTTTTCCGCTCCTGCCACTTTTGCAGAAACGTCCTGCGTCCCGCGTCCGTCAGCAGCACCGCGCCGCTCTCGCGGAAGTCAAAATCGCTTGCTTTGAGAACGCGGTTGTTGATGAGCGTGAGCACAAAGCGGTCGGCAAAGCACGGGCGCAGCTCCTCCATCAAATCGAGCGCCAGTGACTCTCGCCCCGGCCGGTCGCGGTGGAGATATCCGACGTAGGCGTCCAGCCCCACGCCTTCGAGCGCCGAGGCGCAGTCGTGTGCGAGCAGACTGTAAGCAAACGAAAGCAGCGCATTGAGCGCATCGAGCGGCGGGCGGCGGCTGCGCTCACGGAAGAAAAACGTCTCTTTTCCTTGCAAAATCATGTCATCCAGTACGCTAAAATACGCCGCGGCACCGACGCCCTCGAGGCCGCGCAGACTGTCGAGTGATGTCTCTGATGCGATCTGCGGCAAAAGTCCTTGTAACTGTTCGGATACAGCGGAAAAGCGTGCTTCGTCGATGCGCATGGCATGGTCGCGGCGTGTGCGCTCCACGCTCCACTTCGCGTTGTAGACCTTGCCGAAGACCATCATTCTGGCGACGCGGCAACTCTGTGACGGGTTGTCCGCTACGCGGTACTGCATCCGCCGCAGCAGGACGTTCCCCTGTGCCTGCCCCGCCATGCGCGCGAGGAATTTCCCGCGCGGTGAGCAGAACGCAAGTCCGATCTCCCGCTGCGCGCACGCGCCCATCAGGGCGGGCGATGCGCCTGCGTAGGAAAACGAGACGATGCTCTGCAGCGTGTGCAGCGGGTAGCGGGCGACCGCTTCTCCGCCGCGGTTCGCCACGATGTTTTCACCGTCCAGCGAGAGGTAAATGTCCTCCGATGTGACAAAAAGCGTGTTCAAAAGCTGTCTCATCGCTCTCCCCCCATCGCGCCACGCAGATACGCGGAAACGGACTTATTCCGCATCAGCTTTGGCAGACACAATTCTTTCAGTGAGCAGGCGTTGCAGCCCTTTGTCGGCTTCACTTTCGGTGTGCTGCCGCGCGCATAGAGCGCGTGCATCTCTTCAACGAGAGCGCGCACCTCCTGCCGCAGCTCGGGGATGAAATCAACTTCCGTGCGCCGTCGCGGCTCACCGTAATAGAGCGCGCCGCGTGGGATCTCGCAGCAGAGCATTTCTTCGAGGCACATCGCCTGACCGCAGAGCTGAAGCGCGTCCTCCGTGCCCTCTTTCGGCTTTCCGCGCTTATACTCCACCGGATATGGCTGCCACAGGCCCTCGCGATCCTTGAGTGGGATTCCCCTCTCATCCCGGCGAAATTCAAGCACGTCGCACGCGCCCGACACACCGAGCGTGCGGGAGAAAATGCGCATATCCCGCGTGATGAGAAAGTTTCCCCGGCTTTCGGTGAACGCGCCGTTGTGCGCGTTTTCGTGCAGGATCGCGCCATCCGTCGTGCGGTAGTTTTCCGCCCATTGGTTTTCGATGTGGATGAGCGCCCATTGCCGGCGACAGAATTTGAAGTGTTGCAAGCCGGAAAGCTGGAGAAAGTCCTCGTCGTTAAAGTCCATCGATTACTTCCGGTTCCAATCCGGGTAACGCTTCTACGCTGATGACATAGTCATCTACAGAAAGAGGAGTATAATCCGGATCTTTCAAAGTGACTTTTACCGAACGGTGCACCTTGGCAGAAGAATACTGCCCGTCCTTGCAGTTATGCTGCCACCAGAAAAGCTTGACCACCTCCATGGAGCCATCTGGGCGGGCGGAGGATGCGTCGTTGACAAACAGCGTCCGCAGACACTCCTTTACCACCTGTGCGTCTTCCTCCGTAAAGCCAGTCTTCTCCGCCAGCTGCACATTGATGGAGCCTTTCAGCAAATAGAGCCCGAACTGCACAAAGTGCTTATTGCCCATGGTGTCCGAAGAACGCTTTTCCCCCGGTTCGCCGTTGGCGCTTTTGGTAATCTGAAGGGTCTGTACTTCAACAGGGGAAACGCTCACCGCCTGGTGGATGGAAACAGGCCCCCGCACCCCTACAGAGACGCCGCCGGCGTCCTTGCCTTTAAAGGCGAACAGTTGTCCGAAGGTACGCACGTCCAGCCAAGTCTCGCAGGCCTTTTGGGTATACTCCTCACGGTTCTTGATGCCCTTCAGCACTGCAGACGCCCGCTCACTCAGGCTTCCGCAGCCGTCATCGCACCGGTCCTCGGACTGCACAAAGATCGGATAGCCCTGATCCTGCATCCGGTTGCGAATCTTCCGCTTGATGCACACATCGGAGATTTCGCCATAGTTGTTGTAATCCGTCCGGGGCCGATTGCCATTTAAGGGATCGCCGTTGGCATTTGCCATGCTGACCGAAACCAGCGCCACAAAGTCAATCTTATTCTGTAATGTACTCATTGCTTGCTGTCCTCCTCATTCTGCTCGTTTTCTTTTTTCTGATACAGTGCGCTGCGCTGGAGATAGTACCCCATCAGGTAGCTGGGTTCCAGAGGCCGGTTCTGCTGATTCTCCGGGAATTTGTCGATCTCTTCCATGATCTGACCGATCATGTTTTTGTAAAACACCCTGCTCCCCGGGTTAAGTTTCGGTAAATAAGCCTGTTCCAGCTGCTTTTCAAGATTGGCCGTTACATACATGGGCCGCCGACAGAAAACAGACATCTGCCGGATCGCGTTGGGTTCCCGATTTTCGTTGGTTCCGTAAGTGTCCCGCTCCGCCTTTTCCATCACGGCCAGCAGCCGGCCGAACTGATAGCTGCGATCCTGTTTGCCGGGATCCAGTGCCATGTTCCATTCCTCCCCGTTTCTGTCAAAGTCATATTTTTTCAAAACAGCACACGCTATAAACAACACTTCCCGCCAGATATTCCTATTCTGTTCAAAGGATTGCGGATTGGAAGCCCGCCGCGCCAGCGTGTCCTTGATGTCGGAGGGCAGCCTGGCCCGATCCACGCGGCAGAACACCAGCCGCTGGATCTGCTGCTTTAACACCCGATTGTCCGTTTTCATCTGGCCATTCTGGACCGTTCCAAAGGTGCAGTTCACAATCTGGTATAGGGACGGCGCCCAGATGGCCCCTTGCCAGTTGGGCCAGCAGCAGGTGGCATCCCAGTCGTGGAGTCTTTGCAGGAAATCCGACCCCATCAGTTCATTGTAGTAGGTCAGGGACAAGCGGCCTGTGGTGGCGGCGTCGAAGGCCGCAATCACAACCCCGGCAGAATCCGGCAGTACAGCCCGGTAGCCCAGAAGGGTCTTTCGCAGGTCCTCCTTGTACTCCGTCGGGTTTGTGATGGCAGTGGTGTCTTTCCGGAAGGCGTCTGTCACATTGCGGACGGGCTTTCCCTGGGGGTTCCAGCATAAGAATACCCTGCCGCCGATCTGGGTGCCCTGATTCGCGGCCAGCCAGCGCAGGGCGCTGTGGGCCTTTTGGGAAGCCCCATAGCTGACGGTGGCGGCCTGCCAATCCTCCGCGAACCGGCCTCGGTAGGTAAAGCCGCTACTGTCGTTGGAGGAAATAAGTTTGGCATTGCCGCCGCACACCGGGGCAATTCCCTTGGGGTGCTGGACAGCTGGCCGGGACAGCGTTCCGCTGATCATGCACAGCTTCTGCCCCTGGTCTTCCGTTTTAGCCCGGTAGTAATCGATAAAGGCGCGAAGCAAACTTTGATCCGCCCAGCACGCCTCCTTTTCGCCGTCATCCAAGCCAACCACCCGCCAGCGCACCATGGCGTCCTCTTCCCTGGGCCTGCCTTTTTCGTCCGAGTGGATCACACCGCATCTCTCCAGATCCCGGAGGATGGTACCGCCCTTCACATAATGCAAAATAGGATGGAGTTTGGGGTGCCCATAGGGCGACTGTGCCCATTGCGTTAGCTGCGCCACATACCCTTCGTATTTCTTGGCGTCGTATCCCGCCAGGTACTTCAGCTGGTCGCAGAGGGGGTGTGGCTTGGGATTAGTTCCGCTGCGCCCGCCAGATTCCTCCGTTACCGGAATCACAATTTTCGGTTCACTTTTGTCCACCGCTCTGGCGTTCTGAAATTGCCCATCTTGATCCACGGTAATCTCAATCTGCGCGGAGGTGAGAATGTGGGAGACAGGGGCCAGCGTTTCCTTTTCAGCCTGAGGCAGGCCCACAAGGCTGACATGGCAGTCGTAGGTTTCGCAGGCCTTTTGCAGCAGTCCCATTCAGTTCACCTCCCCAAATTCCCGCAGACCAGTAAAGTTTTCCAGCGATGTTTCAAAGGGCTTTATCTCCATATTCCCCAGAGTTTTGTGTATCGGACAGTCTTCCGGCTTCGGAAAAGTGATGACGCCCTTTCGCATCACCGCGTTCCAGAAATTTGCCGTCATCTTCCCTACCGTGTCCGGGGAATAGGCTTCGTCGGCATAGGTAATCCCGTGATACATTAGTCCGAAACTCAGTTCAGGGATCTCATCATAGCTGCTGCTTCCCTCGCCGAACACACAGGGCTCCACATAGCCCTGGCATTCCCGGGTTCCCAGAAAAATGTCTCGTCTGCCGCCCTTTCGGATCATCCGTTTGGCGATTTCATGGTGCTTGTTCTCATCCCGGTCCTGGGCCAGCTCCGGCCGGTTTTCGTTCCACTCAAAATGGGCCCGCACTTGGTAGCGGCAATGCTTCAAATAGGTGTAGTAAGCCAGGTCATTGCCGCCGTGGTACTTGATAGGCCGCATTCCCTTTACCTCCGTCTGGATGGGGTTCATCACCCGGACGGCGTCGATGTACCAAAGAATAGTGGGCTTCCAGTAAATTGAGGACAGGATTCCTTTCAGCGCTTCATAGGTAGGCACCTGATAGGTGCATTTCTCCCCGCCCAGGCGGAGAATGGGATCAGAAAAGAGCGCGTAATCTCCGGTAACTTGGAATTCCACGATATTGGGGTATTGCGTATTTTTCACGGTTACACCTCCAAAAATTGCATGGATGTTTCCTCTATGGATAACCCAATCTCTTTCTTGTAAAAGCCTTCTGAAAGCGCCCATGTGCTGGTATCACCGTCTCTGACCGGCCAAAGGCCGTGCTTCTCTTCCAGCCGCCGCCGCTGGTAGTCGTACAGGGAAATGGTATAGGGCTTGGCCTTTTCCAGCCATGCTTTCCGGTATTCCAGGTTTCTTTTCGCCTGTTCAGAGCCCAGCGCGGCAATCACCTCTTTGCCCGATTCATAGGGAACAATCACATCCAGATGGTCGTCATCATACACCTGAAACAGTCTGCCGGCCAGGCGGAATGCCTGGTTCAAGAAGTAGCTTCCAAAGCTTTCGGCCCGTTCATCCGCAAAGCAGCTGTTGTCAGCCAGCAGGCTGAAAATAGAATAGGGTTTTCCCCGAACCGGGTCATCCTGAAAGCCCTCCGGCATCTCCCGATAAAGGGTCTGGTAGTAAGCGTCGATGGCCGCCTTGGAGGAAAGATCCTCCTGAAAGTCTGCCGGACGGCGGCTATACCGGGCCATCAGGCTTTCGGTTGCGTCCTTTCCACGCTGAATGTCCGTCAGTTTCGCCAGGTTCTCATCCTGGCACTGCACCAGATACACCGGCGCGGGGCTGCCGGATTCGCCATTGCGGTTGCAGCGGCCTGCAGACTGCACAACGCTGTCCATCCCCGCCGAAAGCCGGATCACCCGCTGGAAGGAGAGATCCACCCCCGCTTCCATCACCTGCGTGGATACGCAGAGGATTTTCTCTCTTGATTCCTGCGGCGCAGACTTCAAATTTTCCAGCGCCGCTTCCAGTTCTTTCAGCACTTTCCTGCGGTGGGCCATGCACATGGCGGCGGAGAGATGATAGCAGCGGAAATCACTGCCGGACAGCTTCTCGTATAGTTCCGCTGCCTCGTCTTTCTTGTTGCAAACAATCAGCAGACTCTCCGCCTGTTCCAAAACGCCCATGGCAAAGGCAGGAATCTCCGCCAGCCGCATTCTGCCGGCGGGCTGAATCCGCGTCCTGCGGAACACCTGCCACACCGCCGGGTCATAGGGCACCATCTCCGCCAGGTCGGAAACCAGCGGGTGCGCCGTCTTTTTCAGGCAGGGCTGGGTGGCGGAGCAGAGAATCACCGTTGCCCCGCAGACCTCCGACAGGAAATTCACCGCCAGGTTGAAAAGCGTCAGCATTTTGGCGGGCACGGTCTGTACCTCGTCCAGAATGATTACGCTGTTGGAAAGGGCCTGAAACCGGCGGATGGAGGAGGTTTTTCCATCCAGCAGGGTATTCAGCATCTGCGCCAGAGTGGTGATGATAACGGGAGCACTCCAGTCCTCCATTAGCAGTTCCTGCACATTCAGTTCTTCCGTTTCCTCCCGGGGGCGGACAAGGTTGGAGTGGTGTTCCAGAATGATGCTGTTATCTCCCACATACTCCTTAATTACTTCTGCGTTCTGATCCAGAATGGTCAGCAGCGGGGCGGTGAAAATAATCCGGGATTTGTTCCACCGGGCAGCATGGGCCAGGGCATAGCGCAGAGAACTCAGGGTCTTCCCCGCGCCGGTGGGCACATTCAGCTGATAAATGCCGCCCGGCCGCTCCGCAAATTGACGGCACTGATGGGAAATTTCCTGTCTGGCTCTTTGAATCTCCATACTGCCTTTCCCTGGCGCATGGGAGAGTTTTTCCAGTTCTCCTTCCAGGTGCTGCAGGCAGGTATTCCAGAGTTCCCGCTTGTCTTTCAAATCCTCCGGCCTGGGGCTCCCCGTCTGAAATTCCGCCGTGTCCCGCCGGTCCCCCTGAATCACCGCCGACAGCAGCAGCCGGGCCGTCAATCCCACATAGAAATAGTGGGCGGTGGATTCCGCAGGTTCCGAAGATATTAACTTCCCAATTCTCTCAAAAACCGGCTCCAGTTCGGCGCAGGCCTCCTGAACCAGTCCGTCCAGTTCCGCCTGCCCGGCACAGTGGGCGAGAAAATTCTCCATGGATTCCCGGTACTCATTATCGTGGGTGGAAAGTCGGTGGCAGAATCCGGAGGCGTGGTTTTCATCCACGCAGTCAAACAGCCCGTGGTGGGCGCCCACGGCAAAGGCCAGCAGTTCACAGGCAATGTCATCAAAAGAAAGGGGCGCGGTACCGTGATACTGTTCCAAAAGGAACCTGACCCCAGCAAAGGTGTGCACCACGGAGCCCCGCCGAACCGGTTCTCCCCGCGCGGCGCTTTCCAGATACGCCTGAAACAGCGATGAGAATTTTCCCGCGTCGTGGAGCAACCCCGCCAGATACGCCGCTTTGGAAAGGTCCATGCCGGACAGGCATTCTGCTGCGTAGTGGGCAGTTGCCCTGCAATGCTCCGTGACGGTTTGGCGGCGCAGACCATCGTCTGAAATGTGGGCATAATACTCCAATCCAACACCTCCCAAAAAGCAAAAATCAGCTCTGCGCGATCACAGAGCTGACTGCCGGGGCCGAAGTTTAGCCCTGAATCTTGTCTATACAATACACAAAATGGAAAAGAAAGTCAACGACAATAGGTTTAGACATACAAATTTATCTAATGTCCAACCGCCGCACTCCGTTTACAATTCTTCCGCCTTGAACGTGGTATATCCCTCGTAGTAATAGCTATGATCGATGCCCTTCATGAACACCTCGCGGCTATTCACATCGTCCGTCAGGGCCGCTTTCAGCAGCACCTTGATCTCCACATCCTTGATGGGGCTGCGCTCCATCGCCAGCAGGTAGTCCTCTTTATCGACACGGCTCCAGTCCACCACCTGCCCGATGCAAGCCTTCAGCATTTGGTCGAGCCACAGGCGGGTGCTGCGGCCGTTGCCCTCCCGGAACGGGTGAGCAATATTCATCTCTACATACTTTTCGATGATCTCGTCATAGGTGGACTGCGGCATCTTGTCAATGTTGGCCAGAGCTGCCTCCAGATACATCAACGGTACAAAACGGAAGTTTCCTTTCGCTAAATTCACCGTGCGGAGCTTTCCGGCGAAGTCATAAATGTCCTCGAAAAGCGCCTTATGAATGGCTTGCAGCGAAGTGAATTTGCCGCGCTCCAACTTGTCCAAAGCGCCGCGCTCGAACAGTTCCACGGCTTTCTTCTTGCTGATACGCTCCTCCTCTCGGGCAAGCTCGGCGGAGTTGGTGATGCCAAGTTTATTTTCCAGTGCCATTGTGGGCCTCCCTGATTCTTGTTGATGTCGTACCGTATTGATCCATCTGCCTATAATCTCACAAAATTATTATACCATAAAACGCCATATCCACAAGCAGAAAAGGAGACATCAAAGGAATGGAGCCAACCGGCATTTTGCACATTCGCGTTTTTGTCCTCTTTTTCGGCCTGTAACCCTTGCGGCGCAAGGCTTTTTTGCGGTCGTGGCCCTTTTGCCTCCACAGTCGGCACAGAAGAGCTGGGCCATTTGGAGATGATCGGTGCGCTGGTTCATCAGCTCACCCGAAACCTGAATGACAACGACGTACGGATCGCCGAATTCGCTCCTTATTTCGTGGACCATACCACCGGCGTATACCCCACGGCGGCCTCTGGCTTCCCCTGGAGCGCAGCCTCCATCGCAGTCAAAGGCGATGTGATCGGGGACCTGACAGAAGACATGGCAGCCGAGCAAAAAGCGCGTATTACCTACGACAATATCCTGCGTCTTTCCGATGACCCCGATGTCAACGACGTCATCCGCTTCCTCCGTGAACGGGAGGTCGTCCACTTCCAGCGCTTTGGCGAGGCGGTGCGCCTGGCTAAGGAGAAGATGGATCAGAAAAACGTCTATTTTGTCAATCCTGCCTTCGATAAGTAAGTCCTTTCTGCGCATGAATGCAGCCCAGGACCTGTGGTCCTGGGCTGCATGTCCGCTATGTAAAGTTTCTATCACTGCCCGCCGCAGCCGGTGCAGCCGTGGGAGGATGCCCACAGTTGATCCGCCGTGATCTTCCATTGCTCCGATGCTTCCTTGCACTTATCGCACAAGTCGTGGACGTCCTCCGGGTGGACCATGTCGGTGGAATGGGCCCCGCTCTGATCCACCATGTCTGCCAGCCGGCCGTAGTTATCCAACAGCGGGCAGGGGCGCAGGTAGTTTTTGCTAAAGGGCTGATTCTGCCGATAAGCCATAAACAGCGGAGATCGGTAGGCCTCCAGCAGAGTCTTATTGTGGATGTTGGAGTCCGAGTAGTGGATGAAGGCACAGGGCTCAATGTCTCCGTTGGCGTTGATGTGGCAATAGTGCCGGCCACCGGCAATACAGCCTGACACGTACTCCCCGTCGTTCCAAAAGTCCAGAGTAAAAACCGGCTTGGTTTCGCGGAACTTGCGGATCTGGTGGTACATGAACGCGCGCTGTTCAGCCGTGACCATCAGCTCCGGTACTGCATCGGTGCCCACCGGCATATAGGTGAAGAACCAGGCGAACTTGACGCCCCATTCCACCATCTGATCAAAGTATTCCTCGCTGCCGATGACATCGGTATTGGCCCTGGTGTAGCAGCAGGAGACGCCGAAGGGCAGCTTCTTCCGCTTGAGGATCTCCATCGCCCGCCTAACAGCCTGGAACGTACCCTGCCCACGGCGGGAATCGGTGGCCTGCTCAAACCCTTCCACGCTGATGGCGGGAACAAAGTTCTTTACCCGCAGCATCTCGTCGGCGAAGGCCTCG
Source organism: Intestinimonas sp. UBA1698 (assembly GCF_002320075.1). Classification (NCBI taxonomy): domain Bacteria; kingdom Bacillati; phylum Bacillota; class Clostridia; order Eubacteriales; genus Intestinimonas; species Intestinimonas sp. UBA1698. The sequence continues at coordinate 13,205 of NZ_DCJO01000033.1, forward strand.
TCGATGAGCGTGGCATTGGTGAAGGACAAAAACACGCAGTCCGGGTGGCGCTCACACAGCGTGATGAGGTCCTTCTTCCGCACCAGAGGTTCTCCCCCGGTGTAAAGGTACATATAAGTGCCCAACTCCGTACCCTGCTTTACGATGGAATCCAGCGTCTCCAGGTCCATGTTCATTCGATTGCCGTACTCCGCCGCCCAGCAGCCGGTACAGTGGAGGTTGCAAGCGGAGGTCGGGTCCATCAGGATGGCCCACGGGATATTGCAGCCGTACTTCTCGCTGTTCTGGATCTGCTTGGGATAGCCCAGCAGACTGGCATTCACGATGAAGTTCTCAAACAGGGTCCTGCGTACTCCATCGTCAATGTCCGTCCAGAGGCTCTTGATCAACTGATACCAATTGCTCTCAGGGTCCTCAATCACCTTGCGAAACTGTTTCCGCGCGGGCCCGTAGACATTTTTCGTGTCCAACTGGTCCGCCCAATCAATCAGTTTGGGAAGATTGCGGTCCGGGTCCTGATCCAGGTAGCCATACACCATGGACATGCCCGCCTTTTTGAGTTGATCCATCCAACCCATACAGCCATCACTCCTTCTCTCTCAACGCGGAAACTCTCTTTATCTGTATGGTACTAAAGTCAGTATAGCACCTTCCGCCGCACCGGGCCATGGACAAAAAAGAAAAAATGTCACAAGCGGGCTCCAAATGGCTCAATAAATTGTATTTTCAGTCTGTTCCGTCAGATAACATCTGCAAAAATTCCGCCTCAGACAGAACAGTAATCCCCAGCGCATTGGCCTTGTCCAGCTTGGAGCCGGCCTCCTCCCCCGCCACCACATAGCTGGTTTTCCTGGATACGGATGAGGACACCTTGCCCCCCAGGGCCTCGATTCGGGCCCCTGCTTCCGCGCGGCTGAAGTGCTCCAGCGTGCCGGTGAGGACAAAGGTCTTCCCCGCCAGACGGTCGTCCACCGGCTGGGCCTGACTGGCCGTGTTGACCCCCGCCCCCTTCAGTGAGGCGATCAGGTGCTCGGCCTGATCGCTGTGAAGCCACTCCGCCAGACTGCGGGCCGTAATCTCCCCGATATCGTCCACCGCCGTGAGCTCCTCCACTGTGGCCTGGCTCAGGCGGTCCAGCGTCCCAAAGCGGGCAGCCAGCACCTTGGCCGCCTTTTGCCCCACCTGACGGATACCGAAGGCGAACAGCAGCCGGGACAGGTCCCTGGACTTGGACTTCTCAATGGCGGCTATCAGATTCTCCGCCGACTTCTGCCCCATACGCTCCAATTGAGCCACCGACTGGGCCTCCAGCCGGTAGAGGTCGCCCGGAGTGCGGACCAGCCCGGCCTTGACCAGCCCCTCTACCACCGCAGGTCCCAGACCCTCAATGTCCATGGCGTCCCGGGACGCAAAATGGGTCAGGTTGCGGAGAAGCTGGGCTGGGCACTCGGCCCCGGTGCATCGGATGGCGGCGCCGTCTTCGTCCCGCGCCACATGTGCGCCGCATACCGGACAGCGCTCCGGCAGACGATAGGGCTGCGTCCCCTCCGGCCGCTTCTCTCTTACAACGCCGACCACCTCCGGGATAATCTCTCCCGCCTTTTGGACCAGCACGGTGTCGCCAACGCGGATGTCCTTCTCCGCGATATAGTCCTGGTTGTGCAGGCTGGCGCTCTGGACCGTAGTACCTGCCAGGCGTACCGGCTCCAGCACAGCTCTGGGGGTTAGCACACCGGTCCGCCCCACCTGTACCACGATATCCAGCACCCTGGAGGGCTTTTGCTCCGGGGGATATTTATAGGCTGCAGCCCAACGCGGAAATTTCGCGGTGCTTCCCAGCAAAGAACGCTCTTGTAAGGAATTTACCTTTACAACAGCCCCATCGATATCATAGGGATAGGCAGTGCGGTTTTCCCCGATGGACCTGATACTCGCTCCCGCCTGCTCGATGGTGCTGCAGGTATCATGGGGGATCACCTTAAACCGCATACGTTCCAGCCAGTCCAGGCTTTCCGTATGTGTTGTAAAGGAGATTCCCTCCACATACTGCACATTGAATACGATAATGGACAACTGCCGCGCCGCCGCAATCCTGGGGTCCAACTGCCGGAGGGATCCCGCAGCGGCATTGCGCGGATTGGCAAAAAGAGCCTCTCCGTTCTGCTCTCGGTCCTCATTCAGCCGAGCAAACACCGTGCGGGGCATAAATACCTCCCCGCGGACAATCAGGTGCGGGACCGGCTCGGGCAGCTTCAGCGGAATGGCGCGGATCGTCTTGAGGTTAGCCGTCACGTCCTCCCCCACCCGGCCGTCCCCGCGGGTGGCGCCCCGGACAAAGGCGCCGTCTACATACTCCAGTGCTACCGACAGCCCGTCTACCTTAGGCTCCACGTCATATTCCGCCTCCGGCACCGCGCCCCGGACCCGCTGGTCAAACTCGGACAGCTCCCCCAGATCAAACACATCCTGGAGACTCTCCAGCGGAACCTGGTGGGTGACTGGCTGAAAGCCCTCCTGCACCTGTCCTCCGACTCGCTGCGTGGGAGAATCCGGAGTCACAAGCTCGGGATGCGCGGCCTCCAGCTCCTCCAGCCGGCGGAGCTGATGGTCATAGTCATAATCGCTCATGGTGGGGTTGTCCATCACATAATACTCATAGCCGGCCTGATTCAGCACTGTACGCAGCCGTTCGATCTCAGATTTTGCATCCATTCAGGAATCCTCCTATTTTGGCATCAAAATCGGGCGGTAAAGCGGGGGCCAATCGCCGCAGAAGCAGGAAAGCCCAGTAACCGCACAGTGCGCCCAAACGATTCAGGATAAGGTCGTTGATATCGCTGTTCCGCCCCACAAAAAGCGGTGTGATCTCCACGAAAAGGGAGCTGCACACGCCAGTCAGCAGAGCCTTCCTCCAGCCGGGCCCGTCCCATAGCAGGGCGGGGAAAAACCCCAGTGGAGCGAACATACTCAGGTTGCCCAAAAGCATAAAAGAAAACCCAGGGACCACTGGTCAGCCCCAGAGCGGCCAGGCGCCTTCTGCGCCAGGGCCGCAGACAGAAAAACACCGCCGCGGCCGCAAGGGCACTGGGCAACATCTGGAGTCCATAGTCCCAGATGTTGCCCAGATGCCACAGCATTTTTGGATCGGATTCATGGTTCCCCGTTCCCTTCTCTCTCAGGCCCCTCCCCACTGCAGGACGGTATCCGGCACCGCCCCTACGATCACCGTTTCGGCCACCGGGATCTGAGCGCCGATTTCGGTGTTCAGCGTGCTGCCCGGCAGGAGAATCTCCACCGCTACGGTCACATCCAGCAGGATCTGATGCCGGGTCTGGTTGATCCCGGCATCGGAGAGGCTGCTTTCAAACTCCGCATGTGCCGTACCCACCGCAACCACCTCTACCGGCAGTTCCACGCCCTTGCCGGACAGCAGGTTGATGCCGGTCAGGTTCCCCGCCGGTATGGCCAGCTCCGCCCGGTCCAGGCTGTCCACCGCTTCAACGGCGATGCCCAATATCCTGGTCCTCAACGCGTTAAGGGCGGCCATATCGCTGACCAAAGCGGTAATGCGCCCATTCTCGTCCGTTTCCATCCGGATCAAATCCCGATAGCCCAGCCCCAGCTCGGCCACATAGTCGGAGATGGCCCCGTCCAGCGTGCGGGTGACCACATTGGAGACCTTGGCCCTGGCTGCGGCCTCCAAAATGGGGCGCAGCCGCAGATCCACCGCCCAGATGAACAGCAGCGCCAGCCCGATCCCCAGGATGGCACTCCACAGGAGGCCTTTTCGCTTTCCGCTCCTCCGGGGCCGCCGCCGGGAAAGCCGCCGTACCCAAGCGTACCTCAGATGCATCAGAGGTCACCCCCTTATGCAAGCCTATGCGGCAGGCCGCTTGACCTATTCCCCCTTCAGCAGCTCCTCCACCGCCAGGAGCACGCCCGCCTTTCCCGACTCATAGGTGAGTCCGCCCTGAAGGTAGACCGTGTAGGGCTCCCGCATGGGGGCGTCGGCGGAGAGTTCGATGGAAGCTCCCTGAATAAAGGCCCCCGCAGCCATAATGACTTGACAGTCATAGCCGGGCATGTCCCAGGGCTCCGGGGTCACATAGGAGTCCACGGGGGCTCCCTTCTGTATCCCGCGGCAGAAGCGCTTCACCTTCTCCGGCTCGCCAAAGTGGATCATCTGAATGATATCGTGTCGGACCGCATCCGACGCCGGGTCGGCACGACAGCCCAGAAGTTCCATCAGCTTGGCGCCAAATACAGCGGTCTTCACCGCCTGGGCCACTGTATGAGGGGCAAGGAAAAGCCCTTGATAGAGCAGGCGGTTATTGCCCAGCGTAGAGCCGCACTCCCTGCCGATGCCTGGCGTGGTCAGCCGCATGGCGGCAGCTTCCACCAAGTCCCGGCGCCCCGCGATGTAACCGCCGGTGGGGGCCAGACCTCCGCCGGGGTTCTTGATGAGAGACCCCACCACCAAGTCCGCCCCCACATGGGTGGGCTCCCGGGTCTCTACAAACTCACCGTAGCAGTTGTCAACCAGGATATGGACCTCCGGCCGGACCTGGCGGACAGCCGTGCACAGGGCCTTGATCTCCTCCACAGAGAGGGAAGCCCGGGTAGCGTAGCCTCTGGAGCGCTGGATCAGCACTGCCTTGACACCGGGCTCGGCCACGGCCGCTCGAATGCCCTCCACGTCCGGCTGGCCGTCGGCGGTCACATCCACCTGGCGGTAGCCGATCCCATATTCCCTCAGAGAGCCGGGCCCCTTGTCCGACACGCCGATTACCCCCAAAAGGGTGTCATAGGGCGCTCCCACCGCCGATACCAGGGTGTCACCTGGCTTCAAAGCCCCGAACAGGGCGCAGGAGATGGCATGGGTCCCATTGACGAAGCCGATGCGGACCAGCGCGTCCTCGGTGCCAAACAAATCGGCATAGATGGCATCCAACTGGTCCCGGCCCATGTCGTCGTATCCATAGCCGGTGGTTCCGGCAAAGTAGCTCTCTGCCACGCGGTGTTTTTGAAATGCGGCCAGGACCCGCTCCGTGTTTTCCGCCGCAATGGCGTCGATGCGGGAGAACTGCTCCGTCAGGCCCCGCTCCGCCTGGGCTCCAAGCGCCCGGACACGCTCGCTCAACTGTAAAGTCATATGACTTGCTTCACTCTGCTTTCTCTATGGTTTCTTCAGCTCAAAGCCGGGCCTCGGCAAAAGCGGCTGCCAACCGGGCGCAGGCTTCCACATCCCCACGGTCCACCATCTCCACCGGGGAATGGACGTAGCGGCAGGGGATGGAAATTCCGCCGGTGAGCACGCCCATGCGTGTGGTATGGATGGACCCGGCATCGGTGCCGCCGCTCTTGATGACATCCATCTGCGCGGGAATGACCCGCTCCCTTGCCAGTTCGGAGAGCTTCTGCACCATTTCGGGATGGCAGATGACTGAGCTGTCCATCACCTTGATGGCGGCTCCGCCGCCCTGGATGCTGCTGCCCCGGTGTTTGGTACCCAGCTCGTCTCCGCTGAGGGTGACGTCCACGGCTATGCCGTAGTCCGGGTCCACGGCATAGGCCACCGTTTTGGCCCCCCGCAGCCCCAGCTCCTCCTGAGTGGTGAAGACGAAATAGAGATCGTTTTCGCTCGTTTGGAGCTGCTCCATCGCCAGCAGCAGGACGACGCAGGAGATGCGGTTGTCCATATAGGGAGAGACCAACCGGTCTCCGGCGGCAAAGGTGGGGGTATTGTAGACTGCGGTATCTCCGATCTGTACCATAGCCTTGGCCTCATCGGCGTCATGGGCACCGATGTCAATATAGAGATCATCCAGGGTCATGTCCTTGGGCTCCACCCCCTCATCCAGGGAGATCACTCCCTGTACGCCACTTTTAAACCGGACAGGGGTATGCAGGATGCTGTGGGGATGCAGGCCGCCCACCTTGCCAAAACGGAGAAAGCCCTCCTTCTCGATGTGGGTTACGATACAGCCGATGGAGTCCATATGGGCGCAGAACAGCACGCGGGAGCCAGGTCCCTTTTTATGGCAGATCAAATTCCCCATCACGTCGGTGCTGCACGCGTCCACATAGGGGGCGGCCAGTTTCTGGATGGCGTCGGCGATCTCCCGTTCGTCGCCGGAGGGACCGTGACAGGCATTGAGGGTCTGAAGCGTGTGCAGAATATCCATGATACTTCCTCCTACTGGTTGGACGAGGCGGCAATGGCCTCGATAAATTTCCGGGTCAGGGTATACATGTGGCCGAAATCGCGGATCGAGGCTACACTGGACGGGGTATGGAGGTAGCGGACCGGCGCCGATACAGCCGCCACCCGAACGCCCGCCTTGGTGCGCTGGATAGCAGAGGCGTCATTTCCGCCGGAGATATAGTCTTTGGTCTGCCAGGGAATGCCGTTCTCCTGAGCCAGACGGCGAAGCAGCTCAAAGAGCTCCCGGTCATAGGCCGTACCGCCGTCCATAAAGGAGAGCACCGGCCCTTTGCCCGGCGTAGCCACCCGTTTATGTGCCGCCGTACCGGGCAGATCGGCCGCCGTGGTGCCCTCCAGCACAAGTGCGATCTCCGGTGTGACCGAGAAGGCCGCACCGAATGCGCCGCGGGTCCCCACCTCCTCTTGCGCGGAGAATACAAAGAGGCAGTCCATGGGCAGGTCCTGCTGGATCAGCCGGAGCATGACGGCGCAGCCCACCCGGTCATCGATGGCCTTGGCCTTCAGCATCCCGTCGCCAAACTCCACCGCATCGCTTTCAAAAGCAGCCAGATCGCCCAGAGCCACCAGCGCTTCCGCCGCTTCCCGATCCTTGGCCCCGATGTCGATATACATGTCGTCCAGCTTGGGAACGGTCTTTTCCTCCTCGGCGGTCACCAGGTGATACGCCTTAAGGCCCACTACGCCGGGCACCTTCTTGTCCCCGATCCGGACCTTTTTCCCGATGACCACCCGCCGGTCGAGCCCGCCCACCGCGGCAAACTTCAGATAGCCGTCGTCCGTGATGTCGTTGATGATGAAGCCCACCTCGTCCATATGGGCGGTGAGCATCAGCTTGTGGCCGGTGGCCCGCTCCCCTTTCTTGAAGACGATCAGGTTGCCCATCACGTCGGTCCGGGTCCAGTCGGCGTAGGGCTCCGCCTTGGCGCGGATGAACTCCCGGACCGCGTCCTCAGCGCTGGAGACGCCGTCGAGGCAGCACAGCTCCTTGATGAGACTCAGCACAGCTTCCCCACCTCCTTGCCCAGATTTTCCGTAAAGGCGGCCAGCAGGGCCGCCACATGCTCGATGTCTTGGATATCCAGCACCTCGATGGGACTGTGCATATACTTCAGGGGCAGGGAGACCACCGAGGTGGCCACCCCCTCCCGCGTGACCTGCATGCCCCAGCCGTTGGTGCCGGTGTGGCCCTCCATGACCTCCGGCTGATAGGGGATGGCATTGGCCTTGGCCTTCTCGATCATGCGCTGAGTCATCCAGCGGGTCATATTGGGGCCGATGCCGATCTGCGGCCCACCCCCAATGGAGCTGCGGCGGTGGAGGTTGGCGTCCGGCGTCTTGCCGTGGGTCACGTCCACCGCTACACAGAAGTCCGGGTTGATGCCATAGGTGCCCACCTTGGCACCCGCGCCACTGACCTCCTCCCGGGTGCTGCCCATGATATAGAGGTCCACATCCAGAGGCTTGTCCTTCAGCAGCTCGGCCGCCCGTAGCAGGGTGACGAAGCAGGAGCGGTCGTCCATGGACTTGCCGCAGAGCTTGTCCCCGTCCAAGGCGAAGCTGCCGCCGCGAAAGACCATCGGGGTGCCGATTGGGATGGCCGCCTCCGCCTGCTCCTGGCTCATGCCGACATCGACGCGCAGGTCGTCAATGGGGATGGACTTTTTCATATCCTCCGCCTGGAGCACATGGGGCGGCAGGCAGGCCACAACGCCCAGGATGGGGGGCTGCGTCATTACCGTGAGCTCCCGGTCGGGCAGCATCCTGGGGTCTACCCCGCCGATGGTGCGGAAGCGGAGAAAGCCCTCCTCGATGCCGGTGACCATGAGGCCGATCTCGTCCAGATGGGCGTCCAGCAGCAGCTTCTTCGCGCCCGGTCTGCCGCACAGGCGCACGCCGATGGCATTGCCGAAGCGGTCTACCGCCGCCTCATCCACATAGGGACGCATCAGCTCCACGGCCTGCTCGGCCACCGCCCGCTCAAAGCCGGAGGGGCCCGCCATGGAACATAGAGTATCCAGTGTCTTGCGAATGTCCAATGAATTCACTCCTTGCCGTGACGTTTGCGGGGCCGCCCCCGGATGGAGACGGCCTCTGGACGCCACTTATTCTCTTTACAGCTCGTAGATGATCTTCTTGAATGCCTCGCCCCGCTGAGCAAAGTTCTTAAACTGGTCAAAGGAAGCGCAGGCCGGCGAGAGAATCACCACATCCCCCGGCTTGGCCATGCTGTGGGCCGCCAGGACCGCCTCGGTAAAACCGTCGTACTTGGTGATGGGCGGCTGCCCGTGATACTCCGGGCACCCGCGGACCGCGGCGCTGATCTTGTCCGCCGTCGCGCCGGTGAGAATCAGGTGCTTGACGTGAGCCACCACCTCCGGTCCCAGCACGTCAAAGGGAATGTGCTTGTCGTAGCCGCCGGCGATCAGGATGACCTTTTCCGCAAAGGAGCGCAGCCCGGCCATGGTCCGCGACGGGCTGGAGGCGATGGAGTCGTTGTAGTAGCGCACACCGTCCAGCGTCCGCACCAGCTCGATACGGTGCTCCACGCCGCCAAACCGGGCGGCAAAGCCCCGAATGACCTCGTCCGGCACCAGGCCGTCCACGGCGGCGATGGCCGCCATGTAGTTCTCCACGTTGTGGCCGCCGGGCAGGAGGATGTCTTTCAGCGGAAGCACCGGGCGGGCACGCACCTCGTTGGCCACCCAGATGGCCCCGTCCTTGAGGTAGACGCCCCGCTCCAGCTCCTCCCGGCGGCTGAATTCCATCACCCGGCCGGGAGCCGTCTCCGCAAAGCCGTGGGTAATGGCGTTGTCCCGGTTGAACACAGCCTTTTCGTCATCGTTTTGGTGGATAAAGATATTTTCCTTGGCGGCCACATACTCGCGCATGGACTTGTGGACATCCAGATGGTTGGGGGCCAGGTTGGTGACCACCGCGATCTCCGGGCTCAGGTCCATGGTCATGAGCTGGAAGGAGGACAGCTCCAGTACCGCCCAGTCCTGGGGCTCCATACCGTAGACGTCGGCCAGCAAAGGTTTTCCGATGTTGCCGCCGAGGTAGGTGTTGTGCCCGGCGGCCTTGAGCAGAGAGGCGATGATGGTGGTGGTGGTGGTCTTGCCGTCGCTGCCCGTCACACCGATGGTGTGGCAGGGGCAGACCTGAAAAAACACCTCCATCTCTGAGGTGACGACGCTTCCCCGGGCCTGTGCCTCCAGCAGCGCCGGCACGTCCGGGCGCATTCCCGGCGTACGGAAGATCACCTCCTGATCCAGTCCCTCCAGATAGCGTTCCCCTAACTGCAGGCAAGCGCCAAGGCTCTCCAACTCCTCACAGAGCCCCCCAAACTCCTCCCGCTTATTCTTGTCACAGGCTGTCACGGAAATACCCTCTCGAAGGAGCATTTTGATCAGCGGCGTGTTGGATACGCCGATCCCGATGACAGCCACTCGTTTTCCCTTGAGACCGGCCAGATACTCCCTGATGTCCATACTGCCGTCCCCCTTTGCTTCTAAAATCAACTGGAATCACTCGATGAATGCAATTATTATACTGTATCCAGCCAAATATTTCAATCGAATCCGCACCGGTTTACAGAGTGTTTGACTTTCCCTCCTGGATGAGGTACAATAAGATCCGCAAGTAAGCTGGACAGTCGCGTGAGCAGGCCGAAAGGCCGCGCATGAGGAAAGTCCGGGCTCCACAGGGCAAGGATAACGGGTAACGCCCGCCGGAGGCAACTCCAGGAAAAGTGCAACAGAGAGATACCGCCTTGCCCCTCACGGGGGACGAGGTAAGGGTGGAAAGGCGAGGTAAGAGCTCACCCGATGGCTGGAAACTGCCCATCGCTGTAAACTCTATCCGGAGCAACACCGTGGAGGGACACAAAGGCCGGCCCGGCCGTCCCGAGGAGGTGGCTGGAGCGCGCCGGCGACGGCGCGTCTAGATAGATGACTGTCTTCAATGACAGAACCCGGCTTACAGGTTTGCTTGCAAATATGGGGTCCGAAGGCTGATCGCCTCCGGCCCCCTGTTTTATGCCCGGGTCAGGCTCCCATCCGGTCAAAGCGGCGGGCGGTCCATGACCGTCCGCCGCATATGGATCGGATCTGTTGCTTATTCCTGCTCCCAGTTATGGTACACGTTCTGGACATCCTCGTTCTCTTCCAGAAGGTCGATGAGCTTCTCCATGTTTTTGATATCCTCTTCGCTCTCCAGCTTGACATAGTTCTGAGGGACCATCTCCACTTTAGCGGAAACGAAGCTGTATCCTTTCTCCTCCAGCGCCGCCAGCACGGTGCCGAAGCCGTCAGGGGTGGTGGTGATTTCAAAGCACTCGTCGTCGGAGGCATCCATGTCGTCGGCCCCGGCATCCAGCGCGTCCATCATAACGGTGTCCTCGTCCAGATCTTCCTTTTCGATGACGATGACGCCCTTCTGATCAAAAGACCAGGAGACACAGCCGGTGGCGCCCAGCCCCTTGCCGTACTTATCCAGCAGATGGCGCACCTCGGGAGCGGTGCGGTTGCGGTTATCGGTGAGTGCCTCCACGATGACGGCCACACCGGAGGGACCATAGCCCTCATACACCACGCTCTCGTAGCTGTCGGCATTGCCGGAGCCCAGAGCCTTGTCGATGGTGCGCTTGATGTTGTCGTTGGGCATATTGGCGGCCTTGGCCTTGGCCACGACGGTGGCCAGCCGGGAGTTGTTGTTGGGGTCGCCGCTGCCGCCCTGCTTGACCGCCACGATCATCTCGCGGGCGATTTTGGTGAAAATCTGAGAGCGCTTGGCGTCCGCCGCGCCCTTGGTTTTCTGAATATTGTGCCACTTGGAGTGTCCAGACATAATATCGATCCCTTCTCGAAAATTGGCAAAAGCATTTTATCACAAGCCTTTGCAGATGGCAACCCCCCCACGGCCCCACAGCGCTTATAAATAGGAAAAAACCTCGCCATGGACGGCTGAAATCCGCACTTCAAGGCCCGGAAAGGCCCGTTTCAGACGCTCCGCCAGCACCGGGCAAATCACGTTTTCCGTTGGAAAATGTCCCGCGTCGATCAGGTTGAGCCCCAGCGCCCTGGCATCCAGGAAGCCGTTATATTTTACATCCGAGGTGATAAAGGTATCGCATCCCTGGGCGAGGGCGTCCCCCATCAGATCGCCGCAGGCACCGCCGCCCACCGCCACCCGGCGGATCGGCCGTCCGGCGTCCACGTAGCGCACGCCGTTAGCCTGCAAAGCCGTTTTCACCTGGGCGGCATAGTCTGCCAGCGTGACAACTGCCTTTCCTTTCAGCACCCCTACCCTGCCGATCCCATAGGGGGCGCCGTTCTCATCCACGCCGCTGGTCTGAAGCATTTCAATTTCCGTCAGGCCTACGGCCCGGGCCAAGGCGTCGTTGATACCCCCGGCCACGGCATCCAGGTTGGTGTGGGCGCAGACGGCGGCGATGCCGCCCTCGGCCAGAGCCAGCAGAATGCGTCCCGTGGGGTCCTGATCGGTCACCGAGCGGGCGGGATGAAAAATAACGGGATGGTGAGAGACGATGAGCTCCGCCTTCCACTCCGACGCCTCCCGCACCACCTCTTCCGTGATGTCCAGAGAAACTAGAATGCGCGTTACCTGCCGCCCTCCCCTGCCCACCAGAAAGCCTGCGTTGTCAAACGACATCTGATAGGAAAACGGAGCCAGTTGATCCACAAATGCATAGATTTCATTTACCGTTGCCATTTGTCCCACTCCTCTTTCATCCGTGCCAGATCGGCGTACCGCTCGGTGAGCTCCTCCAGCCGCCCCGCGTCTCCCGGCTTGGTGGAGCGGCGCAGCCCCTCCAGGGCGCGGCTGGTACGGTTGAGCAGCAGAGTCAAATACTCTGTCCTCCAGGGGCTGTCCATACCCCGGTATTGCCGTCCGGCCCAGGCTTCGCCCGGACTCAGCGCCGACATCGGGCCGGGGCGCGCCTGCATGGTATGGTACAGGGTCTCCCCCTCCCGGATCAGTTCCTCCCGCTGGATGGAAAAGCCGTGCCCCGCCAGCCAGAGCCGCAGGTCCGGCACAGAGGTCATCGGCTGAAGCAGGAAGGTATGTTCCCCCTCCTGGGTCCAGGCCGCGGTCTCCAGGATAGAGGCGATGGTCTCCCCGCCCATCCCGGCAATGGCAATCACATCCGCCTCTTCCGGCCGTACCGGCGCAAGGCCGTCTCCCAGCCGGAAGGAGATCCGCTCCGTCAGGCCGTGCCGGGCAGCCGTCTGGCGCGCCCGCTGCAAGGGCCCCTCCCGCAGATCGGTGGCAATCGCCTGCTCAATTACACCCTGCTCCAGCAGCCAGACCGGGAGCCGGGCGTGGTCGGTCCCCACGTCGGCAAAGCGTGCGCCCCGGGGCACCTGACGGGACAGGGCCAGCAGCCGCGGCGTCAGCATAATCGGTCTCACTTGGTTCACCTCACCTTCTGTCCGCGCATTTCACAGCACAGGGTAATCGGGACAGATATCCTCGTAATGGCCGTCCTTCATCCGAAATCCGCCGGGGATGACGCCCAACGGCTGAAAGCCCAGCGGCTTCCCCTGAAGCAGGCAGTCCAAGACCGGGTCCCGGTCACCATAGGCTCTTACGTATACGCTCATTTCTGCTGGTCCCTCTTTTCTGCACAAGAAAAAGCGGAGCGGCGACGCCGCTCCGCTTTCCTCTGGTTTTTACTTCACAGCCGCCAGCACGGAATTGACCTTTTCCAGCAGAGCGTTCACGTCCACGCCGTGGACCATGCAGGCCTGCTCCACGGTCTCGCCGCGGGAGGAGGGGCAGCCCAGGCAGTGCATGCCGATGGACAGGAAAATGGGAGCCGTCTCGGGGGCGATATCCAGAATGTCGCCGATGATGGTATCTTTGGTGATCTGAGCCATTGAAAACTACCTCCAAATGAGTAGGAATTAGGGTATGCTTTAGTATACCCCATAATCCCGCATATTTCAATAGTCAATTCTCTCCCTGGACAGAAAAAGAGGACGCCGCAATGCGGCGCCCTCTTTTTGCGTTCCTGGATTAACCCTGCTCACGCATACGAGCAAAGCACTCGCTGCAGTAGACAGGCCGATCGGACTTGGGCTCGAAGGGAACCTTGGCCTCGCCGCCGCAGGCAGCGCAGGTCGCAGTGAAATACTCGCGGGGGCCGCGGGCGGCCTGCTTGCGGGCATCACGGCAGGACTTGCAGCGCTGGGGCTCGTTCTGGAAGCCGCGCTCGGCATAGAACTCCTGCTCACCAGCGGTGAACACGAACTCCTGGCCACATTCCTTGCACACTAAAGTCTTGTCTTCGTACATGATTTTTCCCTCTCTTTGACTCGTTTGCCCAGGTCCGGAATAAACCGACAGTGCTGGGTCTGTAATATTGCGTTCAGCCTTGGCTGAAATCGCCAGATGAAAGGTGCTGCGCCACCTTGCGCCGAATGCGCTGCACAGCGTTGTCCACCGCTTTCGGGGACCGGTCGACCTCTGACGCAATCTCCATATAGGATAAACCGCGCAGGTAGAGGTCCAGAATTTGTGCTTCGAAGCCGGATAACTGCCCCTTGAGCGTCCCCAGCCGTTCCCGTCGCTCTTCCCTGCTGATCAACATATCCTCAGGGTTCTGCTGAGGCTGCCGGGATGCGCTGAGTGGATAACTGTCGGTGTTCCCATCTAAAAGAGGGGTTTCGTAAGAGACATAGTGATTGAGCGGGGTATGCTTATCTCTGGCTGCCGCCCGAATGGCGGAGAGAATGCGATTTCGAATGCAGGTTTCGGCATAGGTGCGAAAGGAGCTTCCCTTACCAGGGACGTACTCCCGAATCGCGTTGAGCAGTCCCACCATGCCCTCCTGGATGAGGTCCTCGCTGTCGCCCCCGGCCAGAAAATAGGGCCGGGCACAAACACGCACCAGGCGGTTGTAACGCATCACAAGGGCTTCCTCTGCGATGCGGTCGCCTGATGCGGCCAACGAACACAGCGCCTCGTCTGCAGTTGGATTCTGGGTGGTGTAAACTGATTTCATGCCTGAACTCCTTGAGTATTATAGGGCGAAATAGGGTGCAATGTCAAGCGTTTATGCAGATTATTTTATGAAATTAAAAAATTTCACAGCCTTTTTATGACATTTGCCAAGAGTTCCGCCGACGTTTGGGCCATTTCCTCGCTCTGGGCCTCCACCATAACGCGTATGAGTGCCTCCGTGCCGGAGGGACGCACCAGTACACGGCCATTCTCCCCCAACACCGCCTCCTGCTCCGCCACGGCCGCCCGCAACGCTTCGGACGCCATAATGGACCTCTTCTGGGCGTTATCGGTCACCGCCACATTGACCAGCACCTGGGGATACTGCCTGCAGTCGGCCACCAAGCGGGAGGCGGGCACTCCCGCGCTGTGGAGCAGGCTGAGAAATTGCAGAGCCGTCAGTTCTCCATCGCCGGTGGTGGCGTGCTCCAGGAAGATCATATGGCCGGACTGTTCGCCTCCCAGCCGATATCCGTTGGCAACCATGCACTCCAGTACGTTGCGGTCCCCTACGTCGGTACAGACCACCTGCATCCCGTTTTCACGGACAAAGCGGTGCAGACCGATGTTGGACATGACCGTGGCCACCACGGTACCGCCCGGGAGCTTCCCCTGCTCCTGCAGCCAGCGGCCGCAGACCGCCATGATCTGGTCGCCGTCAATGGTCTCGCCCCGCTCACTGACCAGCAGGCAACGGTCTGCGTCGCCGTCGAAAGCCACGCCCAGATCATAGCCTCCCGCCTGGACCATGGCGACCAGGCCCTCCAGATGGGTGGAGCCGCACCCGGCGTTGATGTTCACGCCGTCCGGGTCGGCGTTGATGACGTCCGTATGCAGATCGGAGAAACGGTCAAACAGCCGGGCGGCTGTAGCCGAGGCCGCGCCGTTGGCGCAGTCTACCAGGATGCGCAGGCCGGCCAAATCCGAGTCCACCGTGGACACCAGGTGGTCGATATAATCCTCCGACGCCTTGGGGGCCACATAATGGACTCGTCCGATCTCCCCGTGGGTCTTGCGGGGGACCTTGTTGGTGCCGTTCAGGATGATATCCTCAATTTTTTCCTCCAGCTCGTCGGAGAGCTTGAAGCCCTGCCCGTTAAAGATCTTAATGCCATTGTGCTCAAAGGGATTGTGCGAAGCGGAGATGACGATGCCGGCGTCGGCCTTCTCATCCAGCGTCACCCAGGCCACTGCCGGGGTAGGGATGGTTCCCAGATCCAGCACGTCGGCCCCGGCGGAGCACAGCCCCCCAATCAGCGCCCCTTTCAGCAGGTCGCAGGAGATGCGCGTATCTTTGCCGATGGTGAACAGCGGCCTTCCGTCCTTCTTCTCTTCTGAGAGGACCTGCGCGGCGGCGAGGCCCACTTTATAGGCCAGCTCGGCGTCCAGGCCGGCGTTGACCACGCCGCGGATACCGTCTGTGCCAAACAGTCTACCCATTCTACATCAGCTCCCGACTATGTCATGATAGCTCCATCTGCTCCTGGCCAAAATAGGCCAGGCCCAGATGTCCGTATGCTTTTTTGGTGACACACCGCCCTCTGGGGGTGCGGGTGAGGAAGCCCATCTGCATCAAATACGGCTCGTAGACATCCTCCAGAGTGACGGCCTCCTCGTTGATGGTGGCGGCCAGGGTCTCCAGGCCCACGGGGCCGCCTCCGTAGTGCTCAATGATGCTGCGGAGCATCCGGCGGTCGATGGTGTCCAGCCCCAGGTGGTCCACCTCCAGGGCGGTCAGGGCCTGGTCGGCCACAGAGCGGGTGATGACGCCGCCGGCCTTGACCTGGGCAAAGTCCCGCACCCGCCGGAGCATCCGGTTGGCGATCCGGGGCGTGCCTCGGCTGCGTTTGGCGATCTCCATGGCCCCCTCGTCCTCGATGGGGACACCCAGGATACCGGCGGAGCGGGTGACGATGAGGCAAAGCTCCTCCGGGGTGTAGAGCTCCAGACGCAGGGTGACGCCGAACCGGTCCCGGAGCGGCGCGGAGAGCTGGCCCGCCCGGGTGGTGGCCCCGATCAGGGTGAATTTTGGCAGGTCCAGACGGATGGAGTTGGCCGAAGGCCCCTTGCCGATGATGATGTCGATGGCGTAGTCCTCCATGGCCGGGTAGAGGATCTCCTCCACCGAGCGGTTGAGCCGGTGGATCTCGTCCACAAAGAGGATATCGTTTTCATTCAGGTTGGTCAGCAGGGCCGCCAGGTCGCCGGGCTTTTCGATGGCAGGCCCGGAGGTAATGCGGATATTGACCCCCATCTCGTTGGCAATGATGCCGCTGAGGGTGGTCTTGCCCAGCCCCGGGGGTCCGTGCAGCAGCACATGGTCCAGGGGCTCATGGCGCATTTTGGCCGCCTGGATAAAGATCTCCAGGTTTCCCTTGGCCTTCTTCTGGCCAATGTATTCGCTCAGGGTCTTGGGGCGGAGGGAGTATTCCCCCTCGTCCTCCCGCAGCAGCGAGGTGGTTACCAGAGGCTGCTCCGTCTCAAAGCCCTCGCTGGAAAAGTCGATGCTCAAACACCCCGCCCCCTCTTGATTCGATATCGTTCCGCCCGCATGCTATTTCACCATCTTTTTCAGGGCCTGCTTGATGACGTCCTCCAGCTTGAGATTCTCCACGTCAATGCCCTTCAGGGCCACGGAGACCTCCTGGGTGCTGTAGCCCAGCACCGCCAGGGCGGCGGCGGCCTCAGTGGATTTGTTCTCCGGAATGATGGTCACGCCGGTACCGCCGTAGGGCTCCCCGCCCGCCGTCATCTGCCCCTTGGCCAGCTTGTCCTTCAGCTCCAATATGATGCGCTGTGCAATCTTCTTTCCGATGCCCGGCGCCACGGTGAGGGCTTTTTCATCCCCGGTGATGATGCTCATCGCCAACCCCTCCGGCGAGGTGGAGGACAGGATGGACAGGGCCGCCTTGGGACCCACGCCGGACACACCGATGAGTTCCAGGAAGCAGTTCTTCTCCTCCTCCGTGGCGAAGCCGTAAAGCTCGAAGATCTCCTCCCGCACATAGAGGTGGGTGTAGAGCTTGGCGCTCTCCCCCACCTTGAGCCGGGCCAGGGTATTGTGGGTGGTGCGGCAGGCGTAGCCCACCCCGCCGCAGTCCACAACCGCCAGATAGGGGGCCATATGGGCCACCGTCCCCTTCAAATAATAAAACATGGTGGATGCTCCTATTTCTTTCGTACTTCATAGCGCCCACTGCCCGGCCGGGCAGCTTCGGGGCTTTGCAGGCGGGAGGTACGGGAGCGGGCGTGGCACAGGGCGATGGCCACTGCGTCCGCCGCGTCGTCCGGCCGCGGAACGGCGCGGAGTGCCAGAAGCCGTCTGGTCATCTCCATAACCTGCCGCTTTTCCGCTTTTCCATAACCCGCCACCGCGAGCTTGACTTCCGACGGGCTGTACTCAAAGATCGGCACGGCCTGCCGCTCCGCCTCAGTCAGAATGACGCCCCGCGCCTGGGCCACGCTGATGCCGGTGGTCACGTTGTTGTTGAAATAGAGCTCCTCCACCGCCATGGCATCCGGCTGGAACACCGTCAGCAATTCGCTCATATCGTTGGATATTTGCAGCAGTCGGGCTGGCAGAGGCTGTCCGGCGGGGGTGGTGATGGTCCCGCACCGGATCAGGCGCGTAGTCCCCCGCTCTGCCTCCAAAACCCCGAATCCCACAATGGCAAAGCCGGGGTCAATCCCTAAAATGACCATGGATACCTCCCAGTGTTCATACAAGGGATATTGTACCACGGCCGGCGGGCCGACGCAACCAAAAAACCCGGAACAAGATGCTCCGATCTGCGGCCGCATTTCCTTCCGGCCTCAGGAAGGCAAAAAGCCTCTCCCCAGTCTATGCATTCCAATTGCTTTATACGACAGGTTCTGCTATAATATGTTTCAATAATGGAACCATTCAGGAGGTTTTGAGATGGAACGCCAGGTCCACGCCATGTACTTCAGCGCCACCGGCACCACCGAAAAAGTCGTAACCGCCATCGCCGACCATATCGCCCGCACGTGGAACGGCACGGCTGCCCTGCGCTTCGACTTCACGCTGCCCGCCGCCCGTCAGGCTGTCAAGGCCTTTGGAGACGGGGATCTCGTCATTTTCGGCGTACCGGTCTATGCCGGTCGGGTCCCCAACGTACTGCTCAACTACCTGCGCACGGTGGAGGGCGGCGGCGCACTGGCCGTCCCCGTGGTCTGCTATGGCAACCGCAATTTCGACGACAGCCTGGTAGAGCTCCGGGACCTGCTGGAGGCGGATGGCTTCCGCACGGTGGCAGCCGGAGCATTCATCGGGGAGCACTCCTTTTCCACCACCCTGGCGGCCGGCCGCCCCGACCAGGCCGACCTGGAACGGGCCGCCCGCTTTGCCGACGGCATCCTGGAAAAGCTGTCAAAGCCCCTGGGGGAGTACATACCCATCCCGGTAGAGGGGCAAATCCCTTACCGACCCTACTATGTGCCCAAGGACCGCAACGGAAACCCGGTCAATATCCTGAAGGACAAGCCCAAGGTACACGACACGTGCAATGACTGCGGCCTCTGCGCCAAGGTCTGCCCTATGGGCTCCATCAGCCCTGAAAACGTACGGGAGTATACCGGCATCTGCATCAAGTGCGGCGCCTGCGTCAAAAAGTGCCCGGTCCACGCCCGGTACTATGACAGCTACAACTATCTCTACCACAAAGAAGAGCTGGAACTGGGTTTTACCCGGCGGGCCGAGCCCGCACTGTTCTTCTGAGCATCCGACGGTCAAAAAGGCAGACGCCGCAGCGTCTGCCTTTTTCATGCCCTGGGGTGGGCCTTGATGTATACGTCCTTCAGCTTCTGTTTGACCAGTTGGGCATAAATCTGGGTGGATGAGATGTCTGCATGTCCCAACATCTCCTGGATGGAACGCAGGTCCGCCCCGTTTTCCAGCAGATGGGCGGCAAAGGAATGGCGCAGGGTATGCGGGGTAATGTCCTTTTTGATGCCGGCCTTCTCCTGATAGTGCTTGATGATCTTCCAAAAGCCCTGCCGGGACATACGCCTGCCGTTCATATTGAGGAACAGGGCGGTCTCCTCCGGGTCCTCCACCAGTTGCGGGCGCACGTCGCGGAGATAGTCGTTCAGGGCCCGGACCGCCGCCGGATACAGGGGGATGATCCGTTCCTTCCCCCTCCCCTCACAGCGGAGAAACCCGCCGGACAGGTTGAGATTGTCCACATTCAGGTCGATGAGCTCGGTGACCCGGATGCCCGTGGCATAGAGGAGCTCCAGCATGGCATGGTCCCGATAGCCCTTGGCGTCAATGCACTCCGGCTGGTCCAGGAAAAGCTCCACTTCCTTGCTGGTCAGGATCTGGGGCAGCTTACGCTGCACCTTGTCCGGGACCACGCTTCGGGCCGGATTGGCCGAAAGCCGGCCCGCATGGACCATATAGGCGTAAAACGACTTCAGGGAGGCCACTGCGCGTGTGACGGTGGAGACCGACTTGCCCTTGCTGACGAGGTACTTGACGTAGCGCTCCACATCGCTCTGCGTCACGTCGTCCAGCGCACGTTCCTCCCGCTCCAGGTAGGCCGCAAACTGCCGAACGTCCCTCAGATAGGAGCTCAGGGTATTGGCAGAAGCCTTTTTTTCGGTTGTAAGAAATACCTCATAGTCCTTCAGATCGTCCAAGCCAATACCTTCTCTACTCCAGGATTCAAAACAGCGGGGCCACCAGCCGGACCAGCGCGGGCACTGCCGCATACTCCAGCAGTGCGCAGAGACACAGCGCGGCGCTGCACAGGCCGCACCGCACCCAATACGCCCGGCCAAAGGGCAAACTCCGCTTGCCGTCTCCCAAAAATCGCCCGGCCAGCAGCCGGGCCGCCGCCAAGCTCTGCACCCCCAGCACAAACAGGACGGGAATGGCCACCAGCCCCGTAACGCCAAAGGTGAGGAAGGCCAGCACCCCGCCCACGCCGCCGAACATGCGCACAAAGGAGGTGATGGCGAAGGATAGCAGAAAGCCCCGTATGGAAAACAGCACTGGGATGCCCAGCAGCCCCAGCCCCGTAAAGCCCATCAAAACCGCAAAGACCGGCCAGCGTATGGTGCTCCAGACCACGGATAACATATGAGGCGGCGCCGCCTCACCGGCCCGGGCGGCGGTCAGATACCCCGTTACATAGGCGCGCAGCATATCGCCTCCGCCGCCGCCTACCTGAGCGGCCAGCCCGCAGCCCAGTACACCGCCCAAAGCAAAGGCGGCGGACACGACCACCAAAGCGGGCAATATGCCGCCTGCCGGTACATCCCATATCCTCACGATACGCTTTCTCACTCCCATGGCCGTCACCTCTCTCTGACAGCCTATGAGACAAGCGTTGGGATTATTACCGGCCCAGCTCCCTGGATCGCTGGGTGCAGCGGCGCATGGCCTCCAGCATGAGACCCTCGTAGTTCATCTCATCGAAGGCCGAAAGAGAGGCCAGCGTCGTTCCGCCGGGCGAGCAGACCTGTCTGCGCAGCTCCCCCGGAGTTTTTCCGCTCTCCTGCAGCAGCTTGGCGCACCCCTCCATGGTCTTGGCCGTCAATCGCAGGGCAGTACCGGCGTCGATCCCCACCGAGACCGCCCGCTGGACCATGACCTCGGCCATGCGGAAAAACCAGGCGGGAGAAGAGCCGTTCACGTTGATGATATCGTCCATCTGCCCCTCGGGGATCACCACCACCTCGCCAGCCGCGGAAAAGAGCTTCAGCACCGTCTGAAAAAGCGCAGGCGGTACGTCCGGCGCTTCCGCCACCGCCGTGGCGCCCACTCCCACCATCAGCGGCGTGTTGGGCATTGCACGCACCACGTGGGCGCCGGGCAGCATTTCCCGCAGGTAGGCGGTGGAAACGCCCGCCGCGATGGATACCACACACCTGCCAGCCGTCACACCGCCCAGTCCGGGAAGCACATCCCCAAACATTTGGGGCTTGACGCCCAGCACGATCACGCTGGCCTGCTCCGCCACCCGGCGGTTGTCGGTGGTCGTATGGACGCCCCGTTCCTGAAAAGAGGCCAGCTTGCCTTCACTGCGATTGGAGAGCCAGACCTGTCCGGGCGCGACCAGGCCCTGGGACAGCACCCCGTTCAATATGGCGGAATTCATATTTCCAGCCCCGATAAAGCCCAAAATCAGCTCGTCCATGGCAAGTATTCCTCTTTCTTTTTCTCAAATGGTGTAAATACTATAATCGAAGCTACTGCAATATGCAATGGCTTCCAGGGGATTTTATCATTTTTGTGTATTATGTCAATGCATTATGTATACTGAATTATGTAAATCGCAAGGATAAGGAGCTGGGCGGTGTATCGCGCACCGCCCAGCTCCTTATCTAAATATAGTGCTTTCAGCATTTGCAACCGCAAGATTTTGCTATTTCCCGCAGGATAGCCGCCGCGGGCCGTGGTATACTCTCTGTATAATTACATTTTGTATAAGCTATCAGCCCATACCGGCTGCCAGGGCCTTCAACGCAATGGCGCACTCCAGCCGTTTGCGCTCCATCTCGCACCCCACATGGTTGGGCTTTTTTATGTCTCCATTTACGAGCAGATTAGAGGCGCTGCATCCGCCGCTGCAATAAAAGCGGGCCCAGCAGTCCCGGCACTCCTCCCTGGTGTAGATGTTCAGGCAGGAGAACCGATGGGACAGCTCCATATCGAAGCTGCCGTCGGACAGGCTTCCGATTTTGTACGCGGGATTGCCCACAAACTGGTGGCAGGGGTAGATGTCCCCTTCCGGCGTGACGGCCACGTACTCGCAGCCCGCCCCGCAGCCACGCAGCCGTTTGATGACGCAGGGGCCCTGGGCCAGGTCCACATTGAAGTGGAAGAAGTTCACGTCGGCCCGGTCCTTCAGCTTCTCCGCCAGCTTCTCATACTGCTCCAGAACCACCGGCAGATCCTCATCCTTCAGCGCATAGCCGCAGGTCTCCTCCCCCACTACCGGCTCCACAGAGACGTTGCGGAAGCCCAGGTCGGCCATATGCATGACATCCTCGGCAAAGTCCAGATTATAGTGGGTAAAGGTGCCCCGCAGGTAGTAGTCCTTGGTTCCGCGGCCCGCCACCAGCTTTTGGAACTTGGGAACAATAACCTCATAGCTCCCCTTCCCGTTGACCGTCTTGCGCATGCGGTCGTTGACCTGGGGTCGCCCGTCCAGCGAAAGGACGGCGTTGGACATCTCCCGGTTGATGTAGTCGATGTTCTCATCGTCCAGCAGGACTCCGTTGGTGGTAATCGTAAAGCGGAAACACTTACCGGCCTTTTTCTCAATGGAGCGTGCATAGGCTACTGTGGCCTTGACGGTATCCATCGCCATCAGCGGCTCGCCGCCGAAGAAGTCCACCTCAATATTCCGGCGGCTGCCGGAGCGCTGGATGACAAAATCAATGGCCCGTTTTGCGGTCTCAATGTCCATGATCTTCCGACCGGTACCGAAGTCGCCGGTGGACGCAAAACAATACTGGCAGCGCAGGTTGCAGTCGTGGGAGACGTGGAGGCAAAGGGCCTTGATGGGGGCGGACTGCTGCAGGGCGGTGGCCGCCGCGGGGTCCACATAGTCGTCCTCCACAAAGAGCAGCCCGTTCCCGGCCAGCTCCCGCAGGTCCTGCCATCCCTCCTCCACCGCCTCTGTGCGGTATTCGGGTAGCCGGGCCAGGAGCTCCGGCGGACAGTGCTCTGCCATGGGGGGCTCCACCAGGGGCAGCAGGCGGTAGGTCAGGTCGTCCAGTACATGGACGGCCCCGCTGTTTACGTCCACGGCGAGTTTGACGCCGAGGGCTTCAAATGTATGTACCATCTTTCTTTCCTTTCGGGCATGGAAAAAGGGTGGGGACCCCCACCCTTTCCAATCGTCTCAGAATCTTACTGGTTGTTCTCGCACTTCTGGTTGGCAACGGTGCAGGAGGTCTTGCAGGCAGACTGACAAGAGGTCTGGCACTCGCCGCAGCCGCCGTGGGCAGCGCTCTGCTTCAGCGTGGCGCCGTTGAGCGTTTTGATATGGGTCATGGTATCTCCCCCCTATATGTAGCATTTGGGTGAATTATAGCACAGCATCCCATGTTTTTCAATCTTATTTTTTTCTCCGCTTCTTTTTTGGCTTGGAGCCCATCAGTCCGGCCGCCGCGCCGCCGCACAATCCCCCGCACAGCAGACCCAGTCCGCCCGCCTCCAAGGACATGCTCTCAAACAGCAGGACGCCCACGGTGAGCAGCAGCAGGAAGAACACCGCTCCGACCGCCAGGCCCACGATCAGGGCCCGGGAGCCACAGCGCCGCACCGCAGTCATCGCACCGGCAAAGCCGCCGATCACGCAGCTCACCACCGCCATCTGGTACATCAGCCCCTCCTGAAGCCAGCCGCCTGAGATTCCGATCGAGCACAGGAACAGGAACATGAGGCAGACCGCCAGCGCGACGACGCCGCCCAGCAGAATATTGGTCATGGCCCGGACCAGCCGCGTCCCCTGATCCTCTTCCGTCTTGCGCATAAAACACCCTCCTCGCAACAGCTTTGTACAGCCTATGCGGGGAGGGTGCTTGTCATGCTATTTTGTTCGAAAGGAATGTTACTTCGTCTCTTCAGTGGTCTGGGCGCCCTTGGTGGAAATGGCCCACTTGGCGAACTCCATCCGTACACGGTCCGCGCCGGTCTCGATGACGATGCTCTCATCCTTTACGGCGCAGATCGTGCCGAGGATGCCGCCGATGGTGGTGATTTCATCCCCTACCTTCAGGGAGTTGCGCATCTCGTTGAGCTGTTTTTTCTTCTTGTTCTCCGGGCGAATGAGCATGAAGTAGAAGATGACCAGCATCACTACAATCATACCAATGGTTCCGAACTGCTCCAAAGTAATTCCCTCCAGTGATTTTAGCGTGTCGTTTGTGCCGGCCGGTACACGGCATTGCAGTATATTATACAGGTTGCGGTCATAATTGACAAGCCTTTTTCAAAATTTTGCGCCTTTTTGCCCCCGTTTCAAATCCGTCCATCCAGTTTCTGGGAGTACATGTGCCGAAACGCCTGGAAGCACCCCTGATCCAGCGCCTGACGGATGCGGGCGGTCAACTCGTTGTAGAACCAGAGGTTATGCAGGACGGCCAGGCGCATGGCCAGCATCTCTCCTGCCACGAACAGGTGGCGGAGATAGGCCCGGGAGAAAGAGCGGCAGGCGGGACAGCCGCAGTTGGGGTCGATGGGCCGCTCATCCAGCTTGTACTTCTCATTTTTGATGTTCATGGCCCCCTCCCAGGTGAAGAGCTTGGCGTGCCTGGCGTTGCGGGCCGGCATCACGCAGTCGAAGAAATCCACCCCTCGGGCCACGCCCTCAATGATGTTGGAGGGCGTGCCCACCCCCATCAGATAGCGGGGCTTGTCCGCCGGCATGTGGGGCTCCACCGCGTCGATGATGTCGTACATCACCTGGGTCTCCTCCCCCACCGCCAGACCGCCGATGGCGTAGCCGTCGCAGTCCAGCTTGGCGATCGCGTCCATATGCCACACGCGCAGGTCGGGGTAAGTCCCCCCCTGGTTGATGCCGAACAGCATCTGATGCGGATTGACCGCGCCGGGCTGGGCGTTGAGCCTCTCGTGCTCCTCCTTACAGCGCACCAGCCAGCGGTAAGTCCGCTCACAGGAGGGCTTGACATACTCATAGGTGGACGGGTTGGCCACACATTCGTCAAAGGCCATGGCCACATCGGAGCCCAGATGGGACTGGATGCGCATGGACTCCTCCGGCCCCATGAAGATGCGCCGCCCGTCGATGTGAGAGGCGAAGGTGACCCCCTCCTCGGTGATCTTCCGCAGGCCGGAGAGGGAGAACACCTGAAACCCACCGCTGTCGGTCAGGATCGGCCCCTTCCAGTCCATGAATCTGTGGAGCCCCCCCAGGTCCCGTACCACCTCGTCTCCCGGCCTGAGGTGGAGGTGATAGGTATTGGACAATTCGATCTGACAGCCGATCTCCGCCAGATCATGGGCGGAGACCGCCCCCTTGATGGCCCCCTGAGTCCCTACGTTCATAAACACCGGGGTCTGCGCCGTGCCATGAGCACAGGTAAAAACGCCCCGCCGGGCGCGGCCTTCGGTTTTGATGACTTCAAACATGCACGTTTACTCCTACATTTGTCTATAAAGTCTGGAAGAAGGCCCTCAGCTCTTCCCTTTTCGCTGCGGCCAGTTCCTTTTTGGGGATGCCCTCTACAGCCCCCTCCAGCGCCTGAAGCTGGTTCAGACAGGCGCCGGGGTCCACCTGGACCCGGATGCGGCGCAAAGCCTCCATGCTCCCCAGCTTACGGAGCTGTTCCGGCGTCTCCACGCCGATCTTCCGCAGATTGGCCGCAAGCACAGGGCCGATGTTGGGCAGGTCCGTCAATCGGTTCATGGATTTCTCCTCCCTCTAGTAAATGAACATCGCATCGCCAAAACTAAAGAAACGGTAGCGCTCCCGCACCGCCTCCTCATAGGCCGCCAGGATGTGCTCCCGGCCCGCCAGCGCCGAGACCAGCATGACCAGCGTGGACTCCGGCAGATGAAAATTGGTGACCAGCGCGTCCAGCACCTTGAACCGATAGCCCGGATAGATGAAAATATCGGTCCAGCCCGCGGAGGCCTTCAGGGTGCCGTCCTCACCGGCCCAGGACTCGATGGTCCGGCAGGAGGTGGTCCCCACGCAGACGACCCGCCCGCCGGTTTGCTTGGTCCGGTTGATGATGTCCGCCGTCTCCTGCGGGATCATGCAGTACTCCGCGTGCATCTCATGGTCGGTGATCTCGTCCTCCTTCACCGGCCGGAAGGTCCCCAGGCCCACGTGCAGCGTCACGTAGCACAGGCTGACTCCCATGGCCTGGATCTGATCCAGGAGCTCTCTGGTGAAGTGGAGCCCGGCCGTGGGAGCGGCGGCGGAGCCCACCTGTCTGGAATACACCGTCTGGTAGCGCTCCGGGTCGTTGAGCTCTTCCTTGATGTAGGGGGGCAGCGGCATTTTTCCCAGCCGCTCCAGGGTCTCTAGGAAGATCCCCTCATAGTCGAAGCGAATCAGCCGATTGCCTCCCTCCAGGGCCTCCAGGACCTCGGCCGTCAGCGCACCTTCCCCAAAGGAGAGCCGCGTCCCCGGCTTCACCTTCCGCCCGGGCCGGACCAGGCACTCCCACACCTGATCGCCCCGATCCACCAGCAGCAGCACCTCTGCCGCCCCGCCGGTGGGCTCCCGGCGTCCCAGCAGCCGGGCGGGCAGCACCCGGGAGTCGTTCATCACCAGGCAGTCCCCCGGCCGCAGCAGCCGGGGCAGATCGTAAAAATGTCCGTGGCCGGTCTCCCCGGTGCGCTTGTCCAGCGTCAGCAGGCGGGAACCATCCCGCCGCTCCAGCGGCGTCTGCGCGATGAGCTCCGGCGGCAAATCATAGTAAAAATCGGATGTCTTCATAAAGATCATGTCACTGCTTTCCTTACCGGACCTCAACGCCGGTAAAATAAAATTTGAGGATTTCCTCATAGGTGTGGCCCCGCCTGGCCATGGCATTCGCCCCCCACTGGCTCATCCCCACGTTGTGGCCCCAGCCGTAGGTGGTGACGGTGAAGGTGTTCCCCGACGCGGCTTCTCCCTCCATCCGGGCGATTCCGTCACGGGTGACCACATAGGGCATAGAGCCGGAGGGCACCTGGCTTACGTTTCCGCTGCCGTTTACCGCGTAGACGCCGCTCATGGAGGGCAAAACGCCATCCTTATTCACATAGTAGCTAGCCCCGCTGCCAGAGATGGTGTAGCGCTGGGACCGCAGCCCGAAAAAGGTGCGGGCCTTTTCCTTGGAAAAGGACCAGCTCTTCCCCGCCGCGTCGAACACCGTTACGGTAAGCACATTGCCGGTGGGTGTCGTCTCGGTGACCCGAAAATCCACCACGTCGGCACACATGTAATTTTTGGAGTGAAGCAGCTCCTTCAGTTCCCGTTTGGTAAACGTGACAGTGGAGGTGTATTTTTCGATTTGGCTGGCCACATCGGCCTCGTAGGGGTCCACGACTCCCTTCAGATAGGGCATGTCCACATCCGACCGCCAGACGTTGCCCACGCTCTCGGTGGCGCCGCCGTCGCAGGAAAAGTAAAAGGTCTGTGCCATGCGGCCGCCGTACCAGACGTGCTTTCCCGCCGTCTCCTCCGCCGCCCGGGCGGTGTTCGTTCCCGTCCAGGCCGTACCAAAATAGACCTGACAGTCGGTACTCCCGCAGACATCGAAGCCGTTGGAGCTGTGCTTGTTCCGATTCATGGCGGCATAGGTGCGCGCGCATACCGCCTGCGCCTTCAGCGCCTCCAGCGGCCAGGAGTTGCTCATCTCCCGGGAAATCACGCAGTTGACATAGTCCTCCATGGGCACGAAGTTGACCACCGTGAGGTTTCCTCCGGAGCGGCGCTGGTATTGGAAGTCCCCATAATAGCGGTAGCCCCGGAAGTGGGTGACGGTTTTGACACCGTCCTCCAGGCCGGGACGGACCGCCAGCGAGACGCCTGCGCCTCCGTCGAACTGGAAGAGGACCCGGCTGGTGCCGGTCCGGACCACCGAGACGCCGCTGCTGCTGGTGCCAACCGCCTCAGCTCCCGCCGCGCCCAGGGCGGCTGCCGCGGCGTTGGCCTCGCCACTGGTGAGATAGGCCCCCACCCGCACATAGTATGTCCCTTCTATCCAGGCCGGAAACCCGCCGGACACCGACACGGCCGCCTCCTGCGCCGCCTCAAAGGTGCCGTATGCCGTCGGGAGCTGGACGTGCCAGCAGCCCACCGCAATGTCGGAGGTGATGGTGTCATAATACCCGGCCCAGTCCCCCACCTTGCCGTAATAGACGTTTTGGGTCTTGACCACGGAGATGGCGCTCTCCCCCGTGCTGCCCACCGGGCAGAACCGCGTGTCCCCGTCAAAATAGCCGAAACGATAGCCCGTACCCACATCGTTGAGCAGGTTGGCGCCGGGCAGGGCGCTGCTTCCGTAAAACAGCCCCACCCGTATCACATCCTGCTCCGCCGCGTCCGCTGCTGAGACTACACCGGACAGACATATGACCGCAGCAAAAAGAATCGCCGCAAATTGTATGATTTTTTTGCCCATGTGGCCGCTCCATTTCTCTAAATCGCCGGTTTACAGTAGTAAAGAATTGTGTTAGGATATACCAAATATACAAACTCACCGACAAAATCTTCGCGGGAAATATCCAGTTTTGTCATTATACTACAGGTTCTGTCCCTCTTTCAACTGCTGTTTTCTCCGAGGGAGGGGAAACTCTGACCTGCTTCCGGTATAGAATGGTAATAACGAGACAATGGAGGTCTGCAGCATGGAAAAGTACAAGGTTGGCGTGATCGGCGGCACCGGCATGGTGGGACAGCGCTTTGTGACTTTGATGGAGAACCATCCCTGGTTCGAACTGAAGGTCATCGCGGCCAGCCCCCGCTCTGCGGGCAAAACCTATGAAGAGGCCGTGGGCGGCCGCTGGGCTATGGATACCCCCATCCCCGAGCAGGCCAAAAACTTGGTGGTGATGAACGCTGAGGCCGACGTAGCCGCCATCGCCGCCCAGGTGGATTTCGTCTTTTCCGCTGTGGACATGAAAAAAGAGGAAATCAAGGCGCTGGAGGAGCAGTATGCCCAGCAGGAGTGCCCGGTGGTCTCGAATAACAGCGCCCACCGCTGGACGCCCGACGTGCCCATGGTGATTCCGGAATTGAACCCCGAGCATATTAAAGTGGTGGAGGCACAGCGAAAGCGACTGGGGATGCGGCGCGGGTTCATCACAGTCAAGTCCAACTGCTCCATCCAGAGCTATGTGCCCGCTCTTCATCCCCTGCGCGGTTTCGGTCTGGAGAAGATCCTGGTCTGCACATACCAGGCGATCTCCGGCGCCGGTAAGACGTTCCAGACGTGGCCGGAGATGGCGGATAATCTGATCCCCTACATCGGCGGCGAAGAGGAGAAGTCTGAGCAGGAGCCCATGAAGGTCTGGGGCCATGTGGAAAACGGCGTCATCGCCAACGCCGTGAAGCCGGCCATTACGGCTCAATGCCTCCGCGTTCCCGTCTCCAACGGGCACACTGCTGCAGTTTTTGTGGATTTTGCGAAAAAGCCCCCGATGGACGAAATGAAGGCCATCTGGGCGGAATTCAAGGGCCGTCCCCAGGAGCTTCAACTCCCCATGGCCCCGAAGCAGTTCCTGCACTATTTTGAGGAGCCCGACCGCCCCCAGTCCAGGCTGGACCGGGACCTGGAGCGCGGCATGGCCGTCTCCATCGGGCGGCTCCGCCCCGATACGCAGTACGACTATAAGTTTGTCTGTTTGTCCCACAACACACTCCGCGGCGCAGCAGGCGGCGCGGTCGAGCTTGCCGAGCTGCTCTGCGCCGAGGGGTATATTACAAGGAGGTAATCCCCCATGAGAAACCCCGTATTTACCGGCGCCTGTCCTGCCATCGTCACCCCCTTCGACGCCAGCGGTGCCGTCAATTATACCGCGCTGGAAAAGCTGATCGACCATGTGATCGAGGCCGGAGTGGACGCCATCTGTGTCTGCGGCACTACCGGCGAATGTTCCACTCTCAGCCTTCGCGAGCACATCGCGGTGGTGGAGCACAGCGTCAAGTACATCAACCACCGGGTCAAAGTCATCGCTGGCGCGGGCAGCAACGATACTTCCGCCGCCGTCTACCTCTCCCAGCACGCGCAGGACTCCGGTGCCGACGCCCTGCTCCATGTCACCCCTTACTATAACAAGTGCTCCCAGGCCGGCCTTATCCGGCACTATGAGTACATCGCCGACCGGGTGGAGCTGCCCATCATCCTCTACAACGTTCCCTCCCGTACCGGCGTCTCCTTTACCGCCGAGACCTATCAGGTCCTGTCGCAGAACCCCCGAATCAACGGTGTCAAAGAGGCCTCCGGCAACTTCTCCCTGCTGGCTCACACCCGCCACCTGTGCGGCGATGATTTCTACGTCTGGTCGGGCAACGACGACCAAACCGTGCCTATGATGGCCCTGGGCGCCAAGGGTGTCATTTCTGTTGTGGCCAATGTGGCGCCCAAGCTGATGGTAGATATGACTCACCTCTGCCTGGCCGGGGATTATGCATCCGCCTCCAAGCTGCAAATCGAAAACATGGATTTCATCGACTCCCTCTTCCTGGAGGTCAATCCCATTCCCGTCAAGGCTGCCATGAATCTGATCGGCATGGAGGCCGGAGGACTGCGTCTGCCTCTGTGCGACATGTCGGAGAGCAATCTGGAAAAGATGAAGGCCGCCATGGCCCGCATCGGCCTGCTTCGCTGAACCTTGGAAAAACGCCCGGTGGGGCGGCCCGCTGCGGGCCGCCCCACCGCCATATGGACCGCAGAAAGGACTGTGAAAATTATATGCTCAAGCTTATTATTTCCGGCTGCAACGGCCACATGGGCCGCGTCGTCTCCTCCCTCTGCGAGGCCGATCCGGACCTTGCCGTTGCCGCCGGCTTCGATCTTCTGGGAACTGCCGACCGGGAATTCCCCGTATTCTCCTCCCCCGCTGAATTTTCCGGCGAGGCCGACGTGGTCGTGGACTTCTCCAGTACCGCCGCCCTCACCCCCCTGCTGGCCTTCTGCACGGCCAGGAGGCTCCCCCTCGTGCTGTGCACCACCGGCTTCAGCGAGACTCAACTGGTTGAGATTGAATCGGCGGCCACAGCCATCCCCATCTTCCGCTCCGCCAATATGTCCCTGGGCGTCAGCGTCCTCCAAGCCCTGGTCAAAAAAGCCGCCGCCGTCCTGGAGGGCTATGACATTGAGATTGTAGAGCGCCACCACAACCGCAAGGTGGACGCCCCCAGCGGTACGGCCCTCATGCTGGCCGGCGCCGCAGCCTCCGCGCGGTCTCAGCCGTCGCAATATATCTATGACCGCCACAGTGTCCGTCAGCCCAGAGGCTGCGATGAGATCGGGATCTCCTCGGTGCGGGGCGGAACCATCGTAGGAGAGCACGAGGTCATCTTTGCGGGGCGGGACGAAGTCATCGAACTGCGCCATTCCGCCCAATCCCGTGAGATTTTCGCCAGCGGCGCGCTCCGGGCGGCGCGTTTTTTGGCGGCTCCCGGCCAGCGCCCTGGACTCTACAGCATGTCGGATTTGGTTGCCTCTGTCGCAGAGTAAAAAAGAGCTCCGGCCCCGCGGGGCCGGAGCTCTTTTCAGCTCTCTTCTTCTGTTCCCCTGCTTGTGGGCAACGGATTTCCGTCTCCGTCGATGCCCTTGCTCTCCAGCCTGGCGTTGGTCCACTCCCGCACCAGGGAGTAGAGCACCGCAAAGGTTGGGACGCCCAACAGCATCCCCGGGAAACCGAACAGCCCGCCGCCGACCACGATGGCTACCAGCACCCAGATGGCGGACAGCCCCGTGCTGTCTCCCAAAATCTTGGGACCCAGGATATTGCCGTCAAACTGCTGCAGTGCAATGACCAGGATGCCGAAGCGCACTGCGGCCCACGGGTCCACGATGAGCAGAATCATAACACAGGGCACCGCCCCGATGATGGGACCAAAGAACGGGATGATGTTGGTGACGCCCACAACCACGCTGACCAGGACGGGATAGGGGATACGAAAAATCATCGTCAGGATGAAGCAGAGCACCCCGATGATCGCAGAGTCAATAAGCTTACCGTTGATAAAGCCCACGAATACCCCGTTCGCTCTGGAACAGACACTGAGGAAGCGCTCGGCGCTGGTCTTTGGCGCGATGGCGTAGGTGAGCTTTTTCAACTGCGGCACCAGCCGGCCCTTTCCTGCCAGCATATAGATGGAGGAGATGAGCGCAGTGATCGCCGTGACCACACCGCTGCCCACCGCCACGCCGAAATTCAGGATTTTTGGCATGGCGTCGGAGGCCAGACGGGTGATCTTATTCATCAGCTCCTGATAGGAGATCACCAGGTCGGTGATTCCCTCTCCCTCCAGGTGGAATCGGGCTATGAGGGACTGCACCAGAGTGTTGAGCTGCTCCAGATAGGTCTGCATGTTGACCATCAGGTCTGTGATGCTCTGCACGACCTGGGGTATGATCAGATTGAGCAGGATGGACAGAATGGCCACACCCAGCAGGTAAACTGTAACGATGGACAGTCCACGCCGATAACGGAGGTTCCGGTAAAGGGTGCGCTCAAAAAAGCACATGGGCGAATTGAGCAGATAGGCGATGGCAAACCCTGTGATAAAGGGCATAAACACCCCCATCACCATGCTGATCTTTGCCCGCACCTCGTCGAAACGGTAGAGGGCAAAAAAGAAGGTAATGCCCAGCAGCACCACAATCAGGTTGGATAAGGTCTTGGAGTCCAGAGGCCAGGGCTTCTTTTTGATGGCAATCCATCCCCTTTCCGGGTGTTCATTGGAACTGTGCCCATTGTACCATGTCTGTCGGATAAAGTCTAACGCATCTTTTTATAAATATGTTTAATCTTTTATGAAGATCATAGCGGCCCGGAGCCGACGCTCCGGGCCGTTATGATCCTATTCCGCCACCGCCCGGTGGAATACCTTTTTGCCCTTTTTCAGCATGAGGCCGTCCCCACTAAACTGCTCCACGGCAAAGACGGCGGAGGGGTCGGAGACCTTTTCCCCATTGACGGTCAGACCGCCCTGCTGGACCAAGCGGCGGGCCTCGCCCTTGGAGGCTGCCAGGCCGCACTTGACCATCAGGTCCAGCGCGCCGATCCCGCCTTCGGTAAAGTCTCCGGCGGTCAGCGTGGTCGTCGGCATGTGCGCCTTGTCCCCGCCGTCGGCAAACAGGGCACGGGCCGCGTCCTGTGCTTTCTGTGCCTCCGCCTCGCTGTGGACCAGCTTGGTCAGCTCAAAGGCCAGAATTTCCTTGGCGCGGTTGAGCTGCTCGCCCTGCCAGTGATCCATCTCGTCGATCTGCTCCAGAGGCAGGAAGGTCAGCATGCGGAGACACTTGAGCACGTCGGCGTCGCCCACATTGCGCCAGTATTGGTAGAAATCATAGGGGGTGGTCTTTTCCGGGTCCAGCCACACGGCGCCGGACTGGGTCTTTCCCATCTTCTTGCCCTCGGAGGTGAGGAGCAGGGTGATGGTCATAGCGTAGGCATCCTTGCCCAGCTTGCGCCGGATGAGCTCCGTACCGCCCAGCATGTTGGACCACTGGTCGTCGCCGCCGCACTGCATGTTACATCCCACCTTCTGGAACATGTGGTAGAAATCGTAGCTCTGCATAATCATATAGTTGAATTCCAGGAACGAAAGCCCCTTCTCCATGCGCTGCTTGTAGCACTCGGCCCGCAGCATGTTGTTGACGGAGAAACAGGCCCCCACCTCCCGGAGCAGCTCCACATAATTGAGCTTCATCAGCCAGTCGGCATTATTGAGCATCAGGGCCTTGCCCTCAGAGAAGTCAATAAACTTGCTCATCTGCTTTTTGAAGCAGTCACAGTTGTGCTGAATGGTCTCGGGTGTCATCATGGTACGCATATCGGTGCGTCCGGAGGGATCTCCGATCATACCCGTTCCGCCACCCACCAAAGCGATGGGACGATTGCCCGCCTGCTGGAGCCGTTTCATCAGGCACAGCGCCATAAAATGCCCCACATGGAGGGAATCCGCTGTGGGATCAAAGCCGATATAAAAAGTGGCCTTTCCGTTGTTGATGAGCTCCTTGATCTCTTCTTCGTCGGTCACCTGTGCAATGAGCCCACGGGCCTTTAATTCGTCGTAAATGGTCATTGTTCATACTCCTTACGTTCCTTTTTGTGGACTGTCCAGACGGCCTCCACCGCCCGGGCTGCTTGTCTGGGAGGAATTCCGCCATCCTCCCAATACGCAAAAACACCCCCTGTCCCTTCGGACAGAGGGCGTCAAAAACGCGGTACCACCTCTGGTTCGCTCCCCCCCTCGCGGACGGGGCCTCACGCCGTGCCATCACACGGCAGCGCTGTAACGGGCGCTTCCCGACTCACCCTACTGCTCTCGGTTCAGGCGGCCGCTCCGAGGGGTATTCACGGCCGGCCCCTCTCCCCCTTCCACCAAGCCGGGGGCTCTCTGGGCAGACAGCCATGCCGCTACTCTTCCTCATCCTCGCGTTGTTGTGACGGCATTCTAGCACATGCCGCCTCAATTGTCAACCAAAATTCCTCCATGCCACCCCGGGATTGGCCACCAGTACCAGCCGTTCAAACTGTTTTTCCTCCTCTGCGGAACCAAACGCCCATCTAGGCAGAAGGATATAGCTCTCCTTCCCCTCAAAGAGGAAATAAAAGTCTCTGTTCCGCCAGACCTTCGATACCCGCCAGTCCAGCAGCACGGCGACCTCGCTGTCCTGCCGGGCGATGTCCTCCCCGTTAAAGCGGAACCGGACCTCCCGGTGCAGCATCGGGTCTCGGTCGAAGATGCGGCCGGGCTTGAGCAGATACTGATACAGGCTGTAGACCGCCAGCATCACCGCCAGCACGAAGAGCATTGTGCACAGGACACTCACCCGTTCCATCACCCGTGCCATCACCACCGCGAGAGCCAGCGCCACGGCGATGGTCAGAAGCTGTATCCAGCTCACCAGATGGCGTTTGCGCAGACAAAACCGCAGCGCCCGGACATACTCGCTCCGGGAGAGCCGGAAGGCAACCTCGATTTCCATTATACCCCTCTTTTGTACGCCTGGGCCGCCGCCAGCAGCTCTCCGGCCCCGGCCAGCATGGCGGGCGTGATGCGGGCCCCGCCTGTGAGGCGCGCCAATTCCTCCCGCCGCCGCTCCGGCGTGAGCCGCTCCACCGCCGTATAGGTCCTGCCGTCCCGCTCTCCCTTCTCCACGGAGAAGTGGGTGTCCGCCATGGCGGCAATCTGAGGCAGATGCGTGACGCACAGTACCTGTTTGGTCCGGGCCACGTCGGCCATCTTCTCAGCCACCTTCTGCGCGGCCCGACCGCTGACTCCGGTGTCTACCTCGTCAAAGACCAGCGTAGTTACATCATCGTTTTCCGCCAATACATTTTTCAGCGCCAGCATGATGCGGGCCAGCTCGCCGCCGGAGGCGATCTTCTGGATGGGCTTAAGCGCCTCCCCCACGTTGGCCGACATCAAGAATTGCACCTCGTCCATTCCGGTGGCGTCCATGCCGTGCTCCCCGGCCTTGGGCGCAAAATCCACTTTAAACTGGACCTTTGGCATATCCAACTGCCGCAGCTCTCTCTGGATGCGCTCCTCCAGAGCCCGGGCCGCCTCCTGCCTGGACGTGGAAAGCAGTTTCCCTTTCTCCCTCGCTGTTTTCAGAGAACTGGACAGCTTTTTCTCCAGGCGAGCCAGGGTATCGCTGGAAAACCGCATCTCATCCAGCTCCCTGCGGCAATGCTCCAGGTAAGAGAGCATGTCGGACACCGTATCTCCGTATTTCTTCCGCAGCCGGTAGATTACGTCCAGGCGGCCTTCCACCTGGTCCAGCTCGCCGGGCGCGACATCAAAGCGGTCCCGCAGGTCCCGGACCAGCTCGGCCAGATCGTCGGCGGCATAGCGCAGCTCAGCCGCCTTTCCCCGCAGATCCGCCACCTCCTCGCTGATGGTCGACGCAGAGGCCAGCGATTGCTCCGCTTCCATGATGAGGGCCACGGCTCCCTCCCGTTCATCGTCGCCGGTCAGAGCCTGGCAGGCCCCCTCCACCGCTTCGATGAGCCTGCCCGCGTTGCGCAGTACATTCCGCCTGGCATTCAGGGTCTCATCCTCGCCCTCCTTCAAATCGGCCCGCTCCAACTCGCCGATCTGGTATTGGAGGCTGTCAATCCGGCGGGATTTCTCCGCCTCATCCATCTGAAGGGCCGTCATCTCCCGCTGGATAGCGTTCACAGCGTCGTAGGCCGCCCGAAACGCCGCCTGAGCCGGCTCCAGTCCCCCAAAGCGGTCCAGATAGTCCAGATGACAGGCCGGGTCCAAAAGCTGCTGTCCATCGTGCTGACCATGGATGTTCAAAAGCTGTCGGCCCAGCTCCCGGAGCTGGGAGACCGTCAGCGGGCGCCCGTTCAGGCGGCAAAGGTTCTTCCCGTCCGCCTGGATCTCCCGCTGGAGGAGCAGGACGCCCTCCGCGTCCGGCCCGGCTCCGTTTTCCCGAAACCAAGCCAGGTCAGGCAGGCCGGTAAACTCCGCGCTGACAAAAGCCGACCTAGCTCCGGTGCGGATCAGATCCCGGGAGGTCCGCTCGCCGATGATGGCGCCAATGGCATCCACCACGATTGACTTGCCGGCGCCCGTCTCACCCGTCAGGGCGTTGAAACCAGAGCCGAACGGAATGTCTGCCGACTCGATCACCGCAATATTCTCAATGTGGAGCAGGGAAAGCACGCCGCCACCCCCCTTTTCACGGACTTCAATTCAGCATGGTGTGGATCTCTTCGCAGAAGGACGCCGCTTTTTCGTTGTCCCGCATGATCAGCAAGGCGGTATCGTCTCCCGCCAGGCTGCCCACCAGACCGCTGATCTCCATGCCGTCAATGGCCGCGCAGGCCGCGGAGGCCAAGCCGGGCATCGTCTTGAGAACCACGATATTCTGCGCGCGGTCAAAGGAGGTGACTCCCTCCTTGAAAATGGTCCGCAGCCGTCCGGCAAAATTCAGCGAGGTCTTGCGGCCGGACACCACATACTTGTAGGTGCCGTAGCTGGTGAGCTCCTTGATCAGATGCAGTTCCTTGATGTCCCGGGAAATGGTGGCCTGGGTCGAGCTTACCCCTCTTGCCTTGAGTTCCGCGAGAAGCTGGTCCTGCGTCTCCACGTCCACTTCCTCTATGATGCGCAAAATCTCCGCCTGCCGTTTGGATTTCACGCGCCTCAGCCCCTTCCCAATTTCTGATTGATGATTTCGTAAAAGCTCCTCTGCGTCAGCCGCACTACCTGTGTGACACATTTGGAGCGCCGGACCTCCACCACATCACTGCTGCACAGCTTAAACGCCCTACCGCCGTCCACCGACAGATGGGCGCTTTTGCGGGACAGCCGGCCGATTTTCACGCGCACCACCCGGCTCCGGTCCAGCACCAGGGATTTGGCGTGGAGGGCGTGGGCGCAGATGGGCGTGACGATGATATTTTCCGCCGTGGGCTCCACGATGGGACCGCCCGCCGACATGGAATACGCCGTAGAGCCGGTAGGCGTGGACAAAATCACACCGTCGCCGGAAAAATCGTAGATGGGCACGCCGTCGCCCGAAACGTCCAGATCGATCACCCGGGCCACCGCTCCCTTCGTGATGACCGCGTCGTTGAGCGCCAGGTCCCGGCAGACGATATCCTTTCCCCGGCGGATCACCACGTCCAGCATCATACGGGGCTCCAGCGTATACTTTTTCTCCGCGACACGGCTCAGCAGATCAAGCTCGCTGTGCTCCAGCTCCGCCATGAACCCCACGCTGCCCATGTTCACGCCCAGCACGGGGACCTTATGGGCGATGGCGTCCCGGGCCGCGTGGAGGATCGTGCCGTCCCCCCCAAAACAAATCAGCATATCGGCGTTCTTCAGCTCCGCCTGCATCGCCCGGAATTCCTGCTGGCTGGGCAGCTCCACCCGGCTGCCGCTGTCCAGTGAAAAGGGCAGGCACATACTGGTCTCGATTCCACCCTGCTCCAGGATGGCGCTGGCGCGGAGCGCCGCCTTCAGCCCCCGGTCCCGGTACGGGTTGGGGCTCAATACCACCTTCAAGCGTGCTTCCCCCCCTCGAGCGTGCTGTGGGACTCTGCCACCAGGGCCGCCAGGTCGCCGCAGCAGGCTTCTCCTGCCCCCGTGGACAGGTAGCCCAGGTATTCGATGTTGCCCTCCGGTCCTCGGATTGGTGAAAAGGTCAATCCCTTTACAGAAAAGTCTGCCTCTGCCGCGTGGAGCAAAAACCGCTCCAGCACCTCGAGATGGACGCCCGGCTCCCGCACCACGCCCTTTTTTCCCACCTTTTCACGGCCTGCCTCAAACTGCGGCTTTACCAGACACACCACATGTCCCCCCGGCTTGAGCAATCCCCGGAGAGCGGGTAAAATCAGCCGCAGCGAAATAAAGGACACGTCCACACTGGCGAAGTCCAACGCATCCGGCACCTGCTCATGGGTCAGATAGCGGGCGTTGGTCCGTTCCAGGCAGACCACCCGCGGATCGCTGCGGAGCTTCCAGGCCAACTGCCCATAGCCCACGTCCACGGCGTAAACCTTCTCCGCCCCGTTTTGGAGCATGCAGTCGGTAAACCCTCCGGTTGAAGCGCCGATGTCGCCGCACACCGCCCCCTGAAGCCGGATGGGAAACGTCTTCATCGCCTTTTCCAGCTTGAGCCCTCCGCGGCTCACATAGGTCAGCTCCTGTCCCCGGATCCGGAGCTCCGCCGACTCGTCCACCGCCATGCCCGCCTTATCCATCCGCTGGTCGCCCATAAAAACCAGGCCGGACATGATGAGCGCCTGGGCCCGCTGGCGGCTCTCCACCATACCCCGTTCACACAGCAACACGTCCAGACGTTTTTTACCCACGCCGCAAGACCTCCAATGCCCTCTCATACAGCGAGCTGACATCCAGCCCACAGAGCTTTTTCTGTTCCGCCACCGTCCCCTGCGGGATAAAATGCGCTCCGGTGTTACACAGTGCCATGGCTCGGGGCGCCAGGCCCGCCATGGCCAACCCGGCGGCAATTCGCTCTCCCACACAGCCCATGGCGGCGCACTCCTCAGCGACCAAAAGGCGGCCCGTACGGGTGACCGAGGCCAGCACCGGCTTCCAATCCAACGGGTGGATCTGGTTGAGCTTAATGACCTCCGGGGAGTATCCATCCTGCCTCAGCCGCTCCGCCGCCGCCAGAACCTCGCCGGTCAGCGTCCCATATGTGACAAGTGTAATTCCTTGTCCGGCCTCCAATATCACTGTCTTTTCGCCCCAGTGGTCCGAATGATAGGCGGACTCGCCTCCCCGGGGGTAGCGCAGGGCCACCGGCCCCTTCTCTTCCCGGACCGCATGGAACAGCATAGAGCGCAACTCGGCAAAGCTGGCGGGGGCCAGCACCGTCATCCCGGGTACCGTGGCCAAATAGGCCACGTCAAACAGGCCGTGGTGGGTCTCACCGTCCTCTCCCACCAGGCCAGCGCGGTCAACGCCAAACACTACATGCAGGCCCTGAATGCCCACATCGTGGAGCAGCATGTCATACCCTCTCTGCAGGAAGGAAGAATAGACCGCCAGCACCGGCACCGCCCCCTCCTTGGCCATCCCGGCGGCCATTGCGACAGCATGCCCCTCTGCAATCCCTACATCAAAATACCGGTCCGGATGGCAGCGTGAAAATTCCTTCAGCCCGGTTCCGTCCCGCATGGCGGCTGTGATGGCGCACAGGCGGCTTTCTTGCTCTGCCAGAGCGCACATAGCGGCTCCGAAGGCACCTGAGAAGCTGGGCTTGGAGGGCTGAAGGGCCTCTCCGGTCTGGATGCAGAACCTGGATACCCCATGAAACGCATCGGGATTCTTTTCAGCAGGTGGATAGTCTTTCCCCTTTACCGTTCTGACGTGGAGCAGGACCGGCGTTTCCAAATCCCGCGCGTAGCTCAAAAGGCGGGTCAGGCCGCGCACATCGTGTCCGTCCACCGGCCCTAGATAGGTAAAGCCCATGTCCTCAAACATGCTGCAGGGCAGCAGAGTCTCCTTAATCGCCTTTTTGATCTGATGCGTCACATTATAAATATGCTTGCCCCCCGGCAGGATTGCCATGGCCCGCCGGTAGCCCTTCTTGAACCGCAGGTACTGCGGCTTCAGCCGCTGATGGGCCAGATGCTCCGCCACGCCGCCCACATTTTTCGTGATGGACATTCCGTTGTCGTTGAGAATGACCAGAATGGGCTCGCCGCTCTCGCCGGCATTGGACAGCCCCTCATAGGCCAGGCCGCCGGTCAGCGCGCCGTCGCCGAGCAGGGCAGCCACATGGTAATTCTCCCCTTTCAGCGTTCTCGCCCGGGCCATACCCAGGGCTACAGACACCGAATTGGAGGCATGCCCGGCGATAAAGGCATCGTGGACGCTTTCCTGCGGCTTCGGATAGCCGGACAGCCCTCCAAAAGTCCGCAGGGTATCCATCAGCCCGTCCCGGCCGGTCAAGATTTTATGGCAGTAGCACTGATGTCCCACGTCGAACACCAGCCGGTCCCGGCCAGTGTCAAAGACCCGGTGAAAGGCCACCGTCAGTTCCACCGCCCCCAAATTGGAGGCCAAATGCCCTCCGGTGCGGGATACCACATCCAGCAGCCGGGCCCTCAGGCGGGCGCAGAGGGCTTCCGCTTCCGCATCGCTGATGTGATGCAGGTCAGGAATCTCATCGAATTCTATCAAGGCGCACCTCCCGGCGCGGCGGGATACTCCCCATAGCCGCTCTTGCCGGTCCCTATGTTCTCATAAATAGTATAGCATATTGAATAAAAAACCGCAAATGTACTTATACGCCTACGACCAGCCAGGCCCCCAGCAGACCGATCCCCGTACCCAGCAGGCCGCCCGCCAAGACTTGGATCGGCGTATGCCCCAGCAGCTCTTTGAGCTCCTTGCTGAACAGGGCGGGCTTCATCTCCATCCAGTGGTCCATCATGTAGTTGAGGATCTTAGCCTGTTCGCCGGCCGCCCGGCGGACATTGGAGGCGTCGTACATCACAACGATGGCCACCACGGCGGCAATGGCAAACAGCGGCGAGGACCAGCCGTAGAGCATCCCTGTGGTGCTGGCGCAGGCGCAGACAAAGGCAGAATGGGAGCTTGGCATCCCGCCGCTGGCCCAGATGTACCGCCAGTCCAGCCGCCGTCTGGTGATCAGCACCACCACAACCTTCAGCACCTGAGCGGAAGCCCACGCAATGGCAGAGAGCACCAGGATCAGATTTCCCATATGGTAGTTGGGCAGATTATATTCAGGCATCTCACATCACTTCTCCCGTCCCGCCAATTGATCCGCCAACCAGCACAAAAAGCCGCGTTCCTCAAATGTGGACAGCGCCTCTTCCGCTTCCCGGGTCAGCGTTTCCACCAGCTCCCGGCAGGCATCCAGGCCCTTAAGGGTGTAGAATGTGGTCTTCTCATTGGCGCTGTCGGAGCCAATGCTCTTGCCCAGTGTCTGCTCGTCCCCCACCACGTCCAGCATATCGTCCCGGATCTGGAAGGCCAAGCCCAGCTTCTGAGCATAGCGGCGCACCGCCGCCCGCTCCAGCTCGTCTCCGCCCGCCGCGATGCAGCCCATCTCTGCGGCGGCTGCGATCAGCGCTCCGGTCTTGAGGGCTTGAAGCCGCTCCAGCTCCTGCTGGCGCAGGCTGCGTCCCTCCGCCGCCATGTCCAGCGCCTGGCCGCCTACCATGCCCCGGGCTCCGGCGGCCCTCGCCAGGCAGGCACACGCCGCCGTCACCCTCTCCGCAGGCAGGCATTCGCCCCCCTCTAGCGCAGTTTCAAAGGCGGCGGTCAGCAGGCCGTCTCCCGCCAGGACCGCCATAGCCTCCCCAAATACCTTGTGGTTGGTGGGGCGGCCCCGCCGGAGGTCGTCATCATCCATGCAGGGCAGATCGTCATGGATCAGAGAATAGGTATGGATCATCTCTGCCGCACAGGCAAAGGGCAGAGCTTGGACCGGGTCCCCGCCGCACATACGGCAGACCTCCAGAGTCAGAACGGGCCGCACCCGCTTACCGCCTGCCAAAAGGCTGTACTCCATGGCGTCATACAAACCGGCCATGGGCTCGCACGCCCGAAAACGCTCCTTGAGGCGGACCTCGATCAGGGTGACATCTTCATCTAGCTGCTTTCGATAGTCCATATCATCCCTCCCCGGGCAGAAACGGCTCTTCCGCCGGCTTCCCGCCGGGCCCCGCCGAGAGCTTGACCACCTTCTGCTCAGCCTTATCCAGCAGGCCGGAGCACTGCTTCATCAGCGAGGTGCCCTCCTCAAACAGCTTGAGGGATTCCTCCAAAGGGGCCTCCCCTTTTTCCAACTGGGTCACGATCTCCTCCAGGCGGGCCATGCTCTCCTCAAAGGACCTCTTTTTTTCCGCCATCGTTCTCTCCTCCTTGCTTGGCCTCCACCCGACAGCGGAGGGCTCCGTCCGCCAGGCGCACCGTCACATTGTCTCCCGGCTCCACGCCGGACACGGATGCAAGTACCCGCCCCGCCCCGTCGGTGGTCAGAGCATAGCCCCGGCTCAGCACCTTCAGGGGGCTGAGCGCATCCAGCGCCGCGGCCAGCCGGGCAAAACGTTCCCGCTCCACCGCCAGCGTGCCGTGGAGCCCGTGGACCAGGCGGCGGCTCTGGTAGTCCAGCAGCATCCTCCGGTCCTGGATGTAGTACAGCGGGTCCTGCAGGGCCCGGGCCCTGCCCAGACGCTCCAGCTCCCGCCGGTTACGCTCCAGCCTGCTCCCCATGGCCTGTTCCAGCCGCGCTTCGTATTGGAACAGCGCCGCGAACAGCTCGTTCTGATCGGGCACCGCCAGTTCTGCCGCGTTGGAAGGTGTAGCCGCCCGCAGATCAGCCACGAAATCCGCAATGGTCACATCGGGCTCGTGCCCCACCGCGGAGATAACGGGAGTCTCACAGTCGTAGATGGCCCGTGCCACGCCTTCGTCGTTGAACGCCCACAGGTCCTCCATGGAGCCGCCGCCCCGGCCGGTGATGATGAGGTCGGCCACCCGGTGCTGATCGGCATACCGAAGGGCCGAGGCGATCTCGCCCGGCGCTTCCACCCCCTGGACCCGTACCGGCAGCAGCACGATCCGAGCCAAGGGCCAGCGTGCCCCCAGAATGCGCAGCATATCCCGCACTGCCGCCCCCGCGGGTGAGGTAATCAGAGCGATCCTTTGGGGATACCGCGGAATCGGCCGCTTATGGCCCTGGTCGAAAAGTCCCTCCCGAAAGAGCTTTTCCTTCAACTGTTCAAAGGCCACATGCAGGTCTCCGACGCCATCCGGAGAGAGCTCCTGGCAGTAAAGCTGGTACTGTCCGTCCCGCGGAAAGACAGCCACCCGGCCAAAGGCCACCACCTTCATCCCGTTTTCCGGCCGAAACCGAAGCCGGGACGCCTCCCGGCGGAACATGACGCACCGGATGGCGCCCCCCTCGTCCTTCATGGAAAAGTAGTGGTGCCCAGAGGGGTACATCTTATAGTTGGAGATCTCCCCGCGGACAAAGAGGCCGGACAGAAGTCCGTCCCGGTCCAGCAGGTCTTTGATATAGCCATTGACCTGGGATACGCTGTAAACACGCCCCTGGATGCTCATGTGCTCGCCTCCTGTTTCAGGGCCCGACCGGCCAGGATGGCCACGCCCAGGGCGTTGTCGGTGGAATACTGCGGCGGGGCAAACACCGCGTCCGTCATCCGCCCCCGGAGCAGTCCATTGGAGGCCACGCCCCCGGAGCAGAGCACCGGCAGGCCGGGGTAACGCTCCAGCGCCGCCCGGGTGGTACGGACCACCGCTCCGGCGACCGTCTCCAGGACAAACCGCGCGATCCGGGCCGGATCGGTCCCGTTTTCTGCCTGTGCCTTAACCTGGTTCTCCACCCCGGACAGCGAAAATGTTAAGTCCTTTACCTTGACGGGAAACCCCTGGACCTCCTCCGCACCGCGGGCCAGTGCATCCACAGCCTTCCCGGCGGGAAAGGTCAGGTTCAGCAGCTTACCCGTGCGGTCAATGAGCTGGCCGGCAGAGATGTCGCTGGTGCCCCCGATGCAGGTACACTCCACCGTGGCCCCGGCGGGCTCCACCAGCACCAGCTCCGTAGTGCCGCCGGAAAGATGCCACGCCAGATGGGGACGGTCCAGCAGCTCCGCACGCCCCGCCGACCAAGCCGCAGCGGCGATGTGTCCCTGCTGGTGAGCGCAGGGATAAAACGGGACATGGAGCAGATCCGCCAGGCTCCGCCCCTGAGACTCCCCCGCCAAAAAGCAGGG
Organism: Intestinimonas sp. UBA1698; assembly: GCF_002320075.1. Lineage (NCBI taxonomy): Bacteria > Bacillati > Bacillota > Clostridia > Eubacteriales > Intestinimonas > Intestinimonas sp. UBA1698. The sequence goes on from NZ_DCJO01000033.1 coordinate 57,397, forward strand.
CATATAGGAGCCCTCCACCCATCGCGGCTTGACGCTGGCCCCCACGGCGGAGATCGGGGCGTCCAGTTTCCCCTCCGTCCGGAGCTGATGAATCAGCAAGGGCAACCGCTTTACATGCTGGAACAGCGCGTCGCTCTGCCGCAGGCCCAAAGCCCCCTCGGGCACCTCCAGCAGCCGTCCCAGATTATAGCCTCTCATCCCGTCGAACAGGGCCACTGAGGTGGTGTAGTTACTGGTGTCGATTCCCAGACAGACCGGCATACCCTATTCCCCGTCCGCAGCAGGGGCGGCGGGCTGGTTGGCCCGCTCCGGAGGCAGCTCGCCCCGCATGAAGGCGCCCAAAATGCCATTGATAAAGGAGACCGTCTCCGGCGCCTCATAGTGCTTGGCGATCTCCACCGCATCGTTAATGGCGGCGGCGGCGGGGATATCCGGCATGTATAAAATCTCATACATGGCCACCCGCATCACGGCTGCCGCCATGCGGGAAATCCGGGAAAAGGCCCAGCCGATGGCATATTTGGAAATATAGCTGTCCAGCTCGGGCCCGTGACTGCAGACTCCCTTCACCAGCGCAGATATGTACTGGCGCTGTTTTTCGTTGGGGAATTCTGCATAGAGAGGCTCCTCCTCCCGAAGCGTCTCGAAGTGCTCCCTGGTCAGGGAGCGGTCCAGCAGCTCCTCAGCGCTCAGGTTGGAAAAGCCCAGCTCGAAGGACAGATGGACGGCGATCTCCCGGGCAATGCTTCTGGTCATGGCGGTTCCTCCCACAAAACGTTCTTTTATATCCAATCCTCTTTCAACGGCGGCGCGCTCCGCCTCTCCGGACGGATGCCGCTATTCATACAGCATAGATTATATACATTTTCCCCTCAAAAATAAACACCAAATTACCACAAAAAAGCATTGGGCGACCACTCGCCCAATGCTTTTTTCGTGCGGTCAGGAAATTACTGGGGCTTGCGGGTCTCTTTGTCAAAAATGACCCCGCCCACATTGACGTTCACAGCCTCGACCGTCAGACCGCTGGTCGCCTCGATGCTGCTCATCACGGCCTCCTGCACAGCCCGGCCCACCTCTGGAATGGTGTGCCCGTATTTGACCAGGATATTGACATCCACGGTAACGTTCTCTTCGGCCACCTCCAGGCGGATGCCCCGGCTGAGCGTCTTTTTGCCCAGCAGCTCGGCCAAATCGGTGCCCAGGTTGGCGGCCAGTCCCCCGACGCCCTCTACTTCCAGCGCGGCGGCGGCGGCAATCACCGCCAGGACCTCTTCCGATATATGGATATTGCCCAGTTCATCCGACCGGGAAACATACTCCTTGCCCTCGCCCATGAGAATCACGCTCCTTGTTGTAGTAGTAGCATTATACCACAAAACGAGCGAATTACAATGACTTTTTAGCTGGCCTGGATGATCTTGATCTGGCTGGCCTTCAGTCCGGTCTCTCCCATGACGATTTCGCTGATCCGGGCGGTGTCGGTGTCGGTCAGGCCGTTCTCGCTGGCCGAAACGACCACGCTGATGCCGTTATCGCTGAGGAAGGCCACGCAGTCGCCATAGCCCTTGGCGGTGACCAGATTCTCGATCTGGGCCTCGGCCAGGGTGTTGGCGGCCATGGTCTGGATGGCCTGGTTGGCCTGGTCCACGGACGCCTGATCCGCCTTCTCGTCGCCGGCGGCCTGCTGCAGCAGGGACAAGGCGCTGTCCCGGGCCTGCTGGCGGTTGAGGCGGGCGCTGGCAAAGTAGCCGCTGCTCGTCTGAGGCGCCTGGGTCTCCGTGCCATCTGAGGCGCTCGGGGTGGGAGATGCCCCTCCTTTATTCCCGAACAGTGCGTCGGTGTCCGCGCCGGAGCCGCCTACCAGGGCGGCCTCGCCCAACACCTTTCCCGTCCCCGCAGAGACCCCGTTCCCCTCCTGGCTGTAAGACCAGTTGAGGTAGACCGCCGCGCATACGAACAGGACGATCACCGCCACTACCGCGTTCCGTTTCCATAGCTTCATTGTCTGTTCCTCCTTATTTTCCCTTGCAGATACTGATTTTATCGGAACCCAGCCCCGTCAGAGCGGAGACCGCTTCCACCATCGCCAGCCGGATACCGGGGTCGTCCGCCCCCTCGCACACCACCAGAGCCCCCTGAAACTGGGGGTAGATCTGCTGGAGCGGCACCGCCTCTTCCCGTCCCGAACCCTGAGAGACCACCACCGTACTGCGGCTTTCCTCGGTCTCCCCCTCTTTTTGCGAGGTGGAGGCGTCTTGAGCCAGCACCTGGCGGGTGCTGGTCTTTACTGTCAGCGCCACGGAGACCTTTCCCGCTCCCTCGACCCGGGAGAGGGTATCGGCCAGCTTGCGCTCCAGCCCGTCCAGATCGAAGGCCAGGCCGGCAGACTCCATCGCAGCCGCCTGTTCCCGCGCCGTCGCGCTCCCGCCCAGATCCGGCAGGGTGAGCAGGACGATGCCCGTCAGGATCACCAGCAGAACGAATTTATACTTTTCCAGAAGGACCAGGAGCTTTTGCCCGCTCCGGACTACACCTTCCGCACTTTTCTTCATTCCAGGTCACCGCTTTCGTATGTTTGGCGGTCGGCTGGGATGGCCAGATCCGCCTCGATCTGCCGTGTCAGGGTCCGGCGTTGGGCCTCGTCCAATGTGCCGGTGATGACCACCGCTGCAGGATAGGGCATATCGCCCGTTCCGACCTGGCAGGTCACTGTCACCCGCTCCAAATGAGCCCCGAAAGCCTCCGCCTTGTCCAGAATATATGCGCCGGTACGCTCGGCTATGATGGTTTTCATCAGGTCCAGGTTAGTTTCTTCCAGCTCCAGGTCATAGGCGCCAAAAGCGGCCTGATAATCGGTCGCCGCGATGGCCATGGCGCTGTAGTCAAAGGTGAGGACGGGCTGCAGTACAGCCAGCAGCAAAACCAGTCCTCCTACCAGCTTTCCCACCTTCCGCACCGTGCCGGATGGGGTAAGGCTGTCCGCCAGCGCGATGATCATGGCGGCACAGGTGACCCCCACCAGCCACTGTCTCAACAGCTCCATCATGCCGTCACCACCGAGATGGCCGAGATCATGGAGACCAGCAGCAGCAGGGCGCAGGCTCCCGTCATGCCCAGCACCAGACCGAAGGCCCCGCCGATGTTGTCGATGAGCCCGGCCACCCGGCCCTCCGCCACCGTGGCGGACAAGGCCGCCGTCAGCTTATAGGCCAGATAGTGGACCCCAAGCTGCAAAAATGGGATCACGCACATGGACAGCACTGCCAGCATCCCAAACACCCCCACGCTGTTTTTCAAAAGCCCGGCGCCGGCCAGCACCGTCTCCGCCGCATCGGACAGGATGCCGCCCACCACCGGCACCATGCCGGAGACGGCGAACTTAGCCGCCTTTATCGCCACCGCATCGGCGGAGCCGGCAATCACCCCGCTGACTGTAAGATAACCCACAAAGGCCAGCATGATGGTGGTGAGGGCCGAGGTCACCCCCCATTTGAGCAGTCCGGCCACTCGCTTGAGCCCCTCGTTTCCCACGGCCGCATGGGCCACGCAGGCGGCGATATAGGCGTACACCAGCGGGAGCAGCAGCCGGTCGATCAGCGTCAGGAGGACATCGGCAAAAAAGACCGTGGCTACCTGCCGGGCGACCGCCCCCGCCGGTGACCCTCCCGCCGCCGTCGCTGCCGCCAGGGTGGGCAGCAGCACCTTGGAGAAGGAGTCCATGCTGTCCAGCGCCTGCCGCCCCATGCCGATGAGGGAGCTGACGTCAGTCACCGCCACGGCTGTGATGGCCAGTGCCCCCACAATGGGCACGATTTCCAGGCTTGTCCCGAAGCCCGTTCCGGAGTAGGCCCCATCCCCCAGGGCACAGAGCAGCACCACCGTCAGCAGCAGGATGCCGCTGCGCACCGCCTTGCGCACCACGCCCCACAGGGCGGCGCTCCCGGTATCCAGAATGGACTGAAGGCCCTCGTTCAGATCCACCTGCGCCCCCGCGTCGCCGGGGGCGTACTCTCCCGCCGCCTCGGTCAGCTTGTCCAGCTCCAGGGCCTCGCCTTGCCGGACCAGCACATCGCTCTCCGCCGCCTGGGCCGGTCGGGCCAGCAGCACCGCCAGCGCCAAAACCAGCAGTGGGATCATGGCCTTGCTTGCATATCTCATACATTCACACCTTGCCTACAGCAGTCCTGTCACCATACTGAGCACTGTGCGCAGCAGAGGCAGGGCCACAAACAGGGCGGAGGCCGCCCCGGCCGTCTCCACAAAGGCGGCGATACCGTTCTCCTTGGCATCCCGGCACAGTTCCGCCGCAATTCGGGTCAGAATGGCGATGCCCACCGTCTTGAGCACTGGGGCCAGAATGGCCGGTGACAGCCCGGCAGTATCGCCCAGGGTGTCCATCAGCTCCCGGACGCCTTCCAACGCACCCAAGGAAAGCCCCAGGATGACCGTCCCGGCCGCCAGGGCCAGGACCAGCCCCAATTCGGAGGCATTTTTCTTCACTACCACCGCGCACAGAGCGGCGGCCACGGCCACAGCCGCGATCTTTACCATATCCGGCATGGTACATCACAGCCCAAACAGGTTTTTTACCAGGTTGAACAGATCGCTGATCTCCTGAACCACCATCATTAGCACCACCACGAGCCCCGCCAGGGTGGTCATGGTGGCCTGCTCGTCCCGCCCCGAGCGGGTCAGCACCTGATTGAGCACGGAAACCAAGATGCCGATGGCCGCTATTTTGAAAATCAGATCTACATTCATGCTTTCTCCACTTCCCCCGCAGCCGCTCCCCGGCGGTCTGTTCGAAATCGGTTTACAGCAGGAGAATGACCGTCAGCGCACCGGCTCCCATGCCCAGCACACCGTACATCCGGCCCAGCCGGTTCCGATCTTCCTCCGCCCGTTCCAGGCAGCGGGCCAGCTCGGCTAGGGCAGACTCCAGCGCCTCCCTCTGTCCATCTCCGTCATAACGGCCCAGCACCTCCCCCAGCCCCGCCAGGACCAGAGTTTCCTCTCCCGAGAGCAGCAGGTCGGGCTCAGCGTCCAGCGCCTCCCGCCACAGCTCGCCCAGGCTCTTCTCCCCCAGCCGGTCCAGACTGTCCCGGCACCGGGCGAAGAAATAGCAGGCCGGGGCCTGTGCCCGTTTTGCTACGACGGCCAGCAAGTCCGGCATAGGGGTCAGCCGAAAAGAGAGCTCCCGCTCCATCAGTTCCAGCCCGCCGATCAGCGCGCGCAGGCTGGTCACCCGTGCCCGGAGCTGGGCTGCGGCTCCAAACCCGATGCTGGAAGCTCCCGCCATCAGGATCAAAGCGCCGGCCAGTTTCAGCACAGCCACTTCCCCCTTTCCGGCTCTGTCACCTCATAGTGCCGCCCGGCCTCACCCGCACGAATCAGGACGACCCGCCGGAACAGTCCGGCGTCCATCAGCCGCCGGTAGAGCGGCCGGGTCCACAGGTCCCGCAGGGACCCACCATGAGCGGTGCACAACAGCGCCACACCGCAGCCCGCCGCCTGTTCCAGAGCCTCGATGTCCTCTGCCGCGGTAATCTCATCGGCCGCCAACACCTGAGGATTCATCCCCCGCAGCAGCATGGCCAGCGCAGCCCCCTTGGGGCAGCCGTCCATCACATCGGTGCGCTCACCCACGTCTACCTGGGGGACCCCCTCGTACATGGCGGCCACCTCACCCCGCTCATCGGCCAGCCCTACGCGCAGGGCCTCCATCCCCACCCCGTCAGAAATGCAGCGGACCAGGTCCCGCAGCAGCGTGGTCTTGCCTCCGCCGGGCGGCGAGAGCAGCAAGGTGCTGTGCAGTTTCCCGCCCTCCAGAAGTTTGGGCAGCACCCCCGCCGCCGCTCCGGGCACCTCATGCGCAATCCGGATGGCCAGCGAGGACATCTGCCGCAGATTATGTATCTCCCCGTCTCGAACCACCGCGCTGCCGCAGATGCCTACCCGGTGACCGCCCCGGACGGTGACGAATCCGCATTTCACCCGGTCCAGCACCGTGTGCGCCGAGGCCCGGCTGGCCACCTCCAGTACCAAACCCAGATCCTCCGGGCGGACCGGGCCTGGGCAGTGCGGAATCTCCCGCTCCCCCGCCGGTCCCGCCACCATGGGCGGCCTGCCGGCCCGCAGCCGGAATTCTTCCGCTCTGGCCTTGTCCCTCTCCGGCATTTTACATGCCGCCTGCCGCAAATCATAGGGAAGAAGGGCCGCCGCCTGCTCGAACCGAGCTGCCTCCGTCCGCACCCTTATCGCCGTCTCCATGGGTTATTTTCCCCCTTGTCCTGTGTTGATGCTCCATTCTATGTATGGTTGTCCATGTCTATGACTGGACCGTTCAAAAGTTTTCTGATGCAAAGGTCGGAGGGATTGCGATGTGGACATAGCCAGGTGCTCAGGGGGAAAAATAAAGGAGCAGCTCTGCGCTGCCCCCTGAGACAAATTATGTAAAAGGTCTTCCCTCACCGCACAGAACAAAGGGGGGCAATATGAGCGGAAATGTGGTAAAGTGATTTCATGGATCAGCAGATGACCCTGTCAGCATTCAGCGACGCTCTGGCGAATGTACGGACGAAGAAAAAAGAATTTCTATCGCAGATAGATCGCATTGTTCCGTGGGGAGAATGGGTGTCGAAAATCAAGCCGTGCGATTACAAGGGGAGCGCGGGAATAAGCCCTACGATTTGGAACGGATGCTGCGGATCTATATGCTTCAAAATCTGTATGACCTGTCGGACATGGGAACCGTAGCAGAGGTCATAGACAGCCGCGCGTTTTCCGCGTTTTGTGGCGTTGATTCCAGCAACCAGGTGCCGGACGGAGACACGCTGGGACGCTTCCGCCATATTCTTGAGGAGAACGGGATTCAGCAGAAACTGTTCGCCCAGGTGGTCCGGCGGCTCATGGAAAAAATAATAAAATGACTTGTGCGTAGCTTTTCAGCACCGTAAAACTTGAAAGGAAGCACATAGTTACTTCTATTCTCCCGCAAAGCATCGATTAGCGCATTTAGGACTATGGGCTCTCTTTGTTCTGGTGGTCTATTTTCCAACTCATGCTTAAGCTTGGCTGTGCGTGCTTCACCAAATAAGCTTCGCAAATGTTCATCAAACTTGGTGTTACTACTTAAAGCCATGTTAATGCGGTTGTAATTAAAGAAATCCTGCTGCGGGACGAACTCACCGCCAGCTACTTTGTGGCCGTGTGGAAGATGCTCCGCAAAAAGGGCTGCGTCCCCAGCGCCCTCACGCAGAATGTGAAAGACCTGCTGGCAAGCCCGGCCATCTCCAACATTCTGGACAACACGGATTTTCTGATCCTGTTGTCGCGGGCTCAAAGTGACCGGGCGATCCTCGCCAAGCAGCTGGGCATTTCCGAGCACCAGCTCTCCTACATCACCCACTCCAATTCCGGCAAGGGGCTGCTGTTCTATGGAAATGTGACCATCCCGTTTGTGGATCGGTTCCCCAAGGGAGAGATCTATAACCTGCTGACCACCCGCCCGGAGGATATGGCCCATGAACGAAAAGACGAATAAGGCCGGGGCCACTTCGGGACAAAAAGGGTCCGTTGGCAAAATAGCAACTTAACCGCGGGAGAGAAATTGTGCGCAAGAAAAAAGACGCCGGATGGCGTCAGTTCATGGCCCAAATCATTCTTATTGCTCTGGAATGAGGCCTACATGGAAGATCCCGTACCCGTCAAGGAGGAATATACCTATCAAGTCGGCAAAATTCAATTCATTGTCACGCCTGTCTACAAGGACAAAGGCAAGTCCATGCATGACATCCTGTTGAAGCTGATGCTGGCCGATCTCGAGCCAGCTTAACTGTTCCATCGACATCCTTAACACGGGCAGTCGGCAGAGGTACAATATACATAGATAAGAACCTCTTGCTTGATTGCAGGAAGGAGGATATTTTGAAACAGTCAAGCAAGAAAATCTCTACCGGCACAGCCGCTCTCTACTGCCGACTGAGCCGTGATGATAATATGGACAGCGAGTCTAACAGCATCCAGAACCAAAAGAAGATTCTCCAAAAGGCCGCCAAGGACAAAGGCTATACGGACACCATCTTTTTCGTGGACGACGGTATCACAGGCACCACCATGAAACGCCCTGGATTTCAGAAAATGATCGCCGCAATCGAGGCCGGGTACATCTCGGCAGTGTTTGTGAAAGACCTCTCCCGGCTGGGCCGGAACTACATTGAGGTGGGCAAGCTCACCGAGGAATTTCTCCCGCTCCATGATGTGCGGCTGGTGGCGGTGTCCGATGGCGTGGACAGCGACGAAGGCGAAGATGATTTTACCCCGTTCAAGAACATTATGAATGAATACTACGCCAAAGACATTTCCAAGAAGCGCCGCATCGTCAATAAGATGAAAGGCAACGCCGGGATTCCGCTTTCTCCGCCGCCCTACGGCTACATAAAGAACCCGGACGATCCCCGGTTTTGGGTGATTGACCCGGAGGCTGCCGAGGTGGTGCGCTGTATCTACCGCATGGCGCTGGACGGGTATGGGCTGGCTGAAACTGCCGCTGCCCTCGGTGCGGATGGGATTGTCAACCCGACCTACTATTGGCACAGCAGGAGTACAAGCAGGGGAGGCTCTAAAAGCACCGTGGAGCCCACAAAATGGGGACACACCACGATCAAGAAAATCTTGACCACCCAAGAATATTGCGGCGATGTCATCAACTTCAAAAGCTATTCCAAATCCTATAAAATGAAGCGCCGGATTGAAAACCCGGAGGAAAACCGGGCGATCTTCCTCAATGTCCATGAGCCTATCATTGACCGGCCAACTTGGGAAAAGGTACAGGCGTTAAAGGCCGGGACACGGCGCAAGCGTCCCACCGTTACGCAGGAGTCCAGCGCCTTTTGCGGCTATCTGAAATGCCCGGAGTGTGGCGGCAATCTGGATTTCCATTTTAACCAGGGCAACCACGACATCAAATTCTTTAGCTGTAAGAACCACAATTCCGGGCTCCGTAAATGCTCGTCTACCCACTATATCCGGCCGGACTTCTTGGAGCAGGTCGTGCTCTACGAGATCCACCGGCTGGCCTGCTTCGCTAACGAATACGAAAATGACTTCATCAAAGCGATGGTAGGTCGCTCGGCAAAGGTAGCGGAAAATGACCGGGTACGCAAGAAACGGGAGCTGGACGGACTGTTGGCCCGGGACAAGGAACTGGATATGTCACGGTTGGGCCGGGACTATTTGCAGGTTGGAATGTATACAGACAAGTTTTTCCCAGAACATGATGTGCGCTTTATCGCTGTCAACGATGGCGTGGACAGCGCCGAGGGGGAAAATGAGTTTGCACCATTCCGTAATATTATGAATGAGTGGTACGCCAGAGATATATCCCGCAAGATACGCAGTTCCCATCGGTTGCGTGGAAACACAGGCGTTCCGCTTTCCCAGCCGATGTATGGATACATCAAAGACCCGGAGAACCCCCGGCGGTGGATTGTGGACGAGGAGGCCGCCCAAGTGGTGCGATATATCTATAAGCTGTGTATCGACGGCATGAGCGAGTACCGCATTGCCGACCATTTGGAAAAGCAGAAAATTCTAACCCCCACGGAGTATTGGAGAAGTAAAGGTATCCGCAGGAGCGGAAAAAAGGGCGGCGCATACAAGGATAGCCCCTATTACTGGTGCAAGACCACCATCAACAAAATTCTCAACGCCCGTGAGTACATGGGCGATGTGGTGAACTTCAAAACCTACTCTAAGTCATTCAAAGACAAGCGACGCTTTGAGAACCCCGAGGAAAATCAAATGATTTTTGAGGGTGTCCACGAGGCAATTATTGACCGTCAAACGTGGGAAATGGTACAGCGCACCCGGCAAGGGAACAAGCGGCGTCAACCCAAGAAAGTTGAAAAGAATATGTTTTCGGGGTTGCTGTTCTGCGCTGGCTGTGGGCGTAAGTTGCATTTCAACGTCAACCACCCGCACACGGAAATCCAATACTTCAACTGCTCCAACTACCGGGGCAACCGGGGAACGTGCAACGACACCCATTATATTCGGGCCGATGCGCTGGAACAGGTCATGCTTTTGGAGCTGCGCCGCATGACTGCCTTTTTGCAGGACAAGGAGGAGGACTTTGTAAAGCTGCTGATGTCTAAATCCATGCAGGAGGCCGTCAAGGAGAGTAAACGCCGGGGGCAGGAACTTCGGGCCATGTTGGCCCGAAGTAACGAACTGGATGCCCTGTTCTCTAAGACCTACGAGGACAATGCCAGCGGCAAGCTATCCGACGAGCGGTATATGATGATTACCAAACGGTATGACGATGAACAGCTTGCTCTTAAAAAGAAAATCTCCGCTCTGCAAGCGGAGATCGACGAGGAGCAGCGGAGCAAGGACAGCGCCGCCACCTTTCTACGGACTGTCAAGAAGTACACCAATATTGAGGAGCTAACGCCGACTATTCTAAACGAGCTGGTGGAAAAAATCGTCGTTCATCAAGCCGAGGGTGTGGGAAAAGGCCGTACCCAGCGGCTTGACATCTATTACAATTTCATCGGCACCCTTGACACGCCGGAAGTTGCCGCCTTGCCCGCAAGCGTCACCCTTGACACAAGGCAAGGGGTGGCGGTTGAGTACATTCCCCGAAAGGCCGGGTGATGACGGTGAATAAGAATAAGCCCGTGAGAGTAGCCCTGTACTGCCGTGTAGCCCATGAAAGCCAGCTCTGCATTGACGCACAAAAGGCCCAGCTTACGCAATATGCCCATTCGCTGGGTCATACCGACCTTACATATTACACCGACAACGGCGCAAGCGGCTTGACCCTCGACCGCCCCGGTTTTCGCCAAATGGAGGCCGCCATACGGGCCGGGGGTGTTGGTGCGGTGTTGGTAACAGACTTTTCACGATTGGGCCGTGATATGTGGCAAGTGCTACGCTGGGGCGATAGTGTCAAGCGTGAGGGCGTGGCCGTTCTTTCAGCGAGACACCCCGGTGAGCCGCTTGTATCGCCAATCATGGAGAGCCTTTACAAAGCCTATGCCAGCCAACGCCGTAAAAAAAGAAAATAGGAGCAATCTTTCGATTGCTCCTATCTCCCGAATGTTCAGTGTCGTTATGAACATTCGACATGGTCGGAGTGGCGGGACTTGAACCCGCGGCCTCTTGGTCCCGAACCAAGCGCGATACCAAACTTCGCCACACCCCGAAACAACGTTACCAATGTATTATAGTGATTTAGCCGCAGAATGTCAAGAACTTCCCTTCGGCTTTTTCTGTGGTTTTGCCGGAGCCCATATGGGCTCCGGCAAAACCCGTCACGCATCCTCCTGCTTGTCCTCTGCAGCCTGCGGAGCCGACGCTTCCCTGTCCGCTTCCGCCGCCCGCAAACGATTCACATAGAGTTCCTCCGGCGTATGCTTTTTAACCGCCAGGTGGTAGACCAGAAGCGCCACAGCCGCCACCGCTGTAGCAAAGCCAAATACCTGCGAAACCCGTATGCCCGTGTGGAAGAAATACAGGCTGTCGGTACGCAATCCCTCGATAATCCCGCGCCCAAAACCATACCAGGCGAAGTAGGTCAGCATAAGCTGGCCGTCAAACCTTCGAAATTTCCTGGAAATCAGCACAAGAAGCAAAAATCCTGCCAGATTCCACATGGATTCATAAAAAAAGGTCGGGTGGACCTCCATATACTGCCATACTCCGTCCATATAAACGTCGATTCCCATGCGCCAGGGAAGCTCCGTCGGACCGCCGAATGCCTCTACATTCATAAAATTTCCCCACCGACCGATGCACTGCCCAATAAACAGTCCGAACACGCCTACATCCGCAAAGGCGAGGAAATTAATTCTGCGCACTCTGCAGAAAATCAGCAGGGTAAAAAAGGCGACGATGACCGCCCCATAGATTGCCAGCCCGCCATCCCGGATATCCATCATTTTATAGAGGCTCAGGCTTCCGTCCTCCCTACGGAACAGGTCCAGATAAAAGACGATGTAGTAGAGCCGCGCCCCGATAATGGACAGGGGCACGGCAAAAAACAGCATGTCGATCACATCGTCCTGCCGGATTCCCAGCTTGGGGGCCTTATGGTAGCAGTAGACCACCGCCAGCAGGAAACCCACAGCGATGATGATACCATACCAATAGACAGCAAAGTCTCCCAAGCGGAAGGCCACCCGATCCAGGTGGAACTCCAGCCCCAAGCCCGGAAAGGCCACGGTTCTCATGCCCTCGCCTCCTTGGGCTCTACAATGGACAGGCCGGTGCGCCCCGGCACTACCCAACGGCGGATGCAAGCCTCTACGTCCGCCTTTTGAATGGTGTCGAACACCTCCGGGAAGCGGAAATGCTCCGCGCCCGCAAAATGGCCCTGGGCCAGGCCCACGCAGATATTCTCAAACGAATTCAGGCCCCGCACACGGCCGCCGTAAGCCGCGCGCTTCAGCCTGTCCCACAGGGCAGGCTGGATGCCCTCCCGACCAATTCGCTCCGCCTCCTGAAGGACGGCGGCCCGCACGGCCCGCGGGTCCCGGCTCTCCCCACCGGCGGCCAGGAAGGCACAGCCAGGATACGCCTCATAGCCGTATCCAAAATTCTGGTTGACCAGGCCCTCCCGGTACAAGCGCGCATAAAGGGCGGTGGAGGTGCCGAACAGAGCTTCACAGGCCAGCTCCCCCATAAGCTGACAGCGCAGGCGCTCCTCCCCCATGGGAGCGGGGTCCGCCTTCCAGCCCAGTTGGAAAATGGGTGTGGAGACCTCCATCCGCTGAACCTTTTCCGGCATGGCGGCCGTCTCCGGCTCTTCCCCGCCGTAATCCCTGGGGATATCCGCAATCCCCTCCCGGGGCAGGATCTCCCGGGCGATCTCGCAGATGCGCTCTGGGTCCACATTGCCCGCCACACACAAGACCATATTTCCCGGATTATAAAACGCCGCATGGCAGGCATACAGGGTATCCGCTGTGATGTGGGAAATGGACTCCACCGTGCCGGCAATGCTCACCTTAATGGGGTTGTGAACATACAGGGTCTCCATCATCCCATAAAACACCTGGTTTTCCGGATCGTCCTCGATCATACGGATCTCCTGGCCAATGATGCCCTGCTCCTTATCCACGCTCTCCGGCGTAAACCAGGGCTCCGACACGAAGGACAGTAAAATCTTCAGGTTCTCCTCAAACTTCTCCGTGCTCTCGAAGTAGTAGCCCGTAATGGCTGAGCTGGTGAAGGCGTTGGGACTGGCTCCGTTAGCGGCCAGGTCCTGAAGGGCGTTGCCGTCCTTGGTGTCAAACATCTTGTGCTCCAGGAAGTGCGCCACCCCGGCAGGGGTATCGTGCCACTCCCCGTTGAGCTGGAAGCGCATGTCCATGCCGCCGTAATTGGTGGCAAAAAAGGCGTAGCTCTTGGAAAATTCCGGCTTTACATCCACATAGACATGCAGGCCGTTGACCAGCTCGCCATGATACAGGCTCTCTCCAATGCGCGGGTATTCCTTCTTAACCATGTGCTTTGCCCTCCCGGCCCTTCAAGAAGTAAACGGTATCCAGCTCCAGACGGCGGGCGGCCGCCACCACCTGGTCCATCGTGACCGCCTCCACCCGGCGGGCCAGTTCGTCCGGCCCCTCGGTCAGTTCGGCCACCGCCTGGCCCAGCCAGTGCTCCTCCAGTCGGCCCTGGGCGTCCATCGTGGTCCGCAGGGCGCTGATGACCGACTGGCGTGCCCCTACCAGCTCCCACTCCTCGATGGTCCCGGCCCGGCAGTTCTCCATCTGAGCCAGGATCTCCGCCTTGGCCGCCTCAAATTTGTCAAATTCAATGCCGGAGGAAACCACCATCAGCCCGCTGAACTTCTCCAGCATGGAGCTGGCGTAATAGCATAGGGACAGCTTTTCCCGCACGTTGAGGAAGAGCTTGGAGGTCGGTGTGCCTCCATAGACGGCGTTCATCACCAGCAGGGCTGGAAACTCAGGGCTGGCCGCCGTCAGGCCGCCGGTGCGGAAGCCCAGCGCCAGCTTGCCCTGGGTCACGTCCATAGCCTCTTCTTCCAGCCGCGGCCCGCCTGGAGCCGCATGGGCCCCGACGGACTGTACCCCCGCCGCTGTGCGCGTCTCCTCTCTGGGCAGGTCCCGGAAGGCGGCGACCAGGGCCGCCTCTACCCGCTCCAGCGGAGCCGAGCCGCAGTAATAGAGCTCCACACGGGCCGTCCGCAGCAGAGCCCGGTACGCCCCCCACAAGCCGTCTGCCGTGATGGCGGTGGCGGATGACTCGTCCCCCAGCTTATCCACACCGGCGGGTTCTCCGGCACAGACCAGTTGAATCAGCTTCTGCACGGAATATTGGCGCTTGTCGTTGACCTGGGCCCGAATCCGGTCCACCAGGTTGGCGCGCTCCCCTTCCACATACTCACGCCGGAAGCCGCCGTCCTCCTTTACCGGGTGGAGGAGCAGGTCCCCCAGCAGGGCCGCGGCGGGCTCCAGAATCGCTTCCCGGCCCGGCGTATAGGTGTCATCCAGGAAACTGCCTGTAAAGCCAATACACTGAACAGACCCTTTTTTACGGACGTTGGGCTCGATGGAGCCGCCGTACAGCTCGTCCAGCGCGGCGGACAGGGCTTCCATATCCGGCGCCCGCTCCGTTCCGCGCCGAAGAACGAATGGCACCAGCGCGTTCAGGGAGGCCGTCTCCTTCCGCAGCGAGGTAAGCAGCGTGGCGCTCAGCAGACAGGTCTTAAATTTTTCGGTATGCACCGCCGTCAGATGAACGCCGGGCATCAGGTCCTTTTGCGTTACTTGGATCATCGGTGGACCGTCCTTTCTCTGTTGCAGTCATAGAAGGTATTATACTATATTTTTTCCATTTTTCCACCCTCAAAACGTAAAAAGGATGGTATGCTCTCCCGTCAGGTCCCGAATGGGGATGCCGCCGGCGTGGGAACGCCCGTCCAGCGTCATCTCCTTCGTCCCGCCCCGGCGCACCTGGATGTGAAACAGGCCCTTCCCGCTCTGCCAGCGGGCGGAAAAGCCCGGCCAATCCTCAGGCAGCTTGGGCTCCAGATAGAGCAGGCCCGCCCGCAGCTTCAGGCCCAGCAGCTCTTCCACCGCCGTACGGTAATACCAGCCCGCCGCGCCGGTGTACCAGCTCCAGCCGCCCCGGCCCTGATGCAAAGGGTTGGAGTAGACGTCGGCGGCCAGGACGTAGGGCTCCGCCCGATAGCCGGCCGGATCGTGGGCGCTGGGCAAAAGGGCTCTGAGCACTTCCCATCCCTCCTGCCGCCAGTCCATCCGCAGGCAGGCCAAGGCCAGCCACACCGCCGCATGGGTATATTGTCCGCCGTTTTCCCGCACCCCTGGGAGATAGCCCCGGATATAGCCCGGGTCCCGCTCCCCCTCGTCAAAGGGAGGGGTAAACAGGCGGACCACCGCATGTTCCCGGTCAAACAGCCGGTCCAAAGCCGCGCGCAGGCCCCGGGCCGTCCGCTCCGGCTCTCCCATCCCGCTGATGACGGCAAAAGACTGGGGCAGAGAGTCGATCTGGCACGCCTGGTCGGCATGGCTGCCCAGGGTAGCGCCGTCGTCATAGTAGCCTCGGAGGAACCATTCGCCGTCCCAGGCGGCGTTGGCCGCCCGGGCGCAGGCGGCCAACGCCGCCTGATAGCGCTCTGACCGAGCCTCGCCGCACAGCGGGAGCAGACGGCGCAGCACCAGTCCCAGAAACCAGGTCAGCCACACACTCTCGCCGGAGCCGCCGGCCCCCACCAGATCCATCCCGTCGTTCCAGTCCCCCGTCCCCATGAGCGCCAACCCATGGACGCCAAAGCCCCGGTCCAGCACCCGGTCTGCCGCCCGGAGGGCGTGCTCCAGGACCGCGGCCCGCTCCTCCGACCGGGCGGGCTCCTCGTAGCGTTCCCGTTCCCCCTCCGCCAGTACATTGCTGACAAGGAATTCTACTTGCTCATTTAAAAGTGAGCGGTCCCCTGTCTGATCCAGATACTCGCACAGGGCATAGGGCAGCCATAGCAAGTCGTCGCTGATGCGAGTACGCACCCCCTTGTCCGGCGCTCCATTTTGCCCGGGGTGCCACCAGTGCATCACGTCTCCCTCCCGGTACTGATGGGCGCAGGCCCGCAGGATCTGCGCCCGGGCCAGCTCCGGCGCGATTGGGAGAACAGCGCAAACATCCTGAAGCTGGTCCCGGAATCCGAAGGCCCCGCCGTTTTGATAGAGGGAAGTCCGTCCAAATAGACGGCAGGCGATGATTTGATAGGGCGCCCAGCCATTGAGATAACGGTTCAAGGCCTGATCCGGCGTGTCAAACCACAGCGCCCCCGTCTTTTCCCGCCAGTAGTCCTCCGTCTCCCGGAAGAGCCGGTCGGCCAGGGTAAAGTCGATAGGCTCCGTCCCCTCCGGCCCAGTCCGCAAGCAGAGCCTATCCCGGATGGACCAGCTCCGCTCCGCTTCGCCCTCCCGGCGATAGAGGACCCGGCCCTCGCCCCCCGCCTCCAGGAGGAGGATACGGGCATCCAGATCCGGCGGTACAAAGGCGGTGCAGCGGATCGTCCGCCCCCGCCAGGTCTTTTCCCAATTGGCATTTCCTGGGAAATACGTCACCTGGCAGGGCATCCCGTCCGCATGGGCAAAAAAGGAGCAAACCTCTTCTCCGCTCTGGTACAGGAGTTCCTCCGGTCCCCCGATTGCCAGCGGGTCGTTCTGCCAGCGGGTCAACGGCTGCTCCCTGGCATTGCCGTGCCAGAGGTGTCCGCCCCCCGTCTCATCGGTCATCCAGCCGAAAGACCCGTTGCAGAGCATCATCGACCACCCCACCGGGGGCAGGGTCTCCCCGGTCTGAAAGGAAAACGCCCCCGACCGGGCCCAGGAAAACGCAGGCATCTCTGCAACACTTGACAGGTTTATCTCCTTTACAGTCTCTTCTAGAGCGGATTTCCGTTCTGGGAACGAGCCCCCCGTCCCCAGAAGCAGCCCCACAGACTGCAAAGGCCCGGCTGCCTGGGCCGCATCCAGCAGGTAGACTCCGCCCTTTACGCCGATGCGATGGGACCAATCCTGGTCTCGCAGCCCTTCCAACAGTTCCTCCCGGATTGGCTGGCGGTAATCGCCGCCCTCCGAGAGAAGGAAAACCAAATCAAACCGGAACCCGCTGCGGTCCAGAAACTGGTGCTCCAGAGTCAGGCGAAGGGCATCCTCCAACTGCTCCTGCGCCTCTACCGGCAGGACCGCAATGGGCAGGTCGCCCGAGATGCCGAAGGGCCACAGGGCGCGTTGTTCCTCGGAACCGGGCCGCACCGGGGACCGGTCGGGAAACTGGAGCCGCCTCAGGAGCTCAAATGCATGCAAAGTTATTTCACTTGTCAGATTGAGCTGGCGGATCAGCCAGTCCATCCGGCCGCCGCAGCTCTCCTCGGGGCGACGCAGCAGACGGGCCGCGCTCTCCACGGCATGGTCTCCGTCATCGGCGGCGGACAACGCCATCCGGAAGTGAGTCTCGGTCCCGCCGGAAAGCGTCAGAGGAAAGCGGGCCAGCAGACACGGGTCCAACACAGCCCCCTCCGTCCCCTGGGGCGGGCGAGTCAACGCGCTTTCCAGGGCCAGCAGTCCACCCCGGCCCAGCGCCGTCTCCCGGGAGGTATCCAGTCTGGCCTCCGCCCCCTCCCACAGTACCGCCATGGCCGGACGGTTTTCCCCGCTTCGCCGGGGACGGCGGGTAAAGAGGACACCGTCTCCCAGGTCCCGGCTCTCCAGCGACAACTTGGAGAATGCCGGGTGCGCCTCGTAGTCCTCTCTGCGCGCCAGCACGGGTTCCAGGTAGCAGACCAGCTCCACTGTCCGCTCTCCTGCGCCGTTCCACCGCAGGGTCACCTCCCGTAGCTCCCCGTTCTCTTCCTCCAAAACCTGTAAGGTTAAAATACTTGCGTATAAATTCCACTCCATGGTCCACGCTGCGCCGTTCCCGTCAAAGCGCCAGCCGTAGGCCGGCTCCTCCCGATAGAAGGGCGCGGGCGTCAGGGGCATCAGCCCCTCCGGCCCAGAGAGAAACAGGGCAACGCCCGGCCCCTGCCAGGGCCGCGCCAGGCTGCACCGAGTCAAATCTGTCCCTCCCATCACGGAGCGGGACGCCCCCGCGTCGGTGCACAGGACCCGCCAGGCCCCACCGGACAGCAGGTGGCATTCCGGTAGGCTCCGGTTGCAGCCCTCCCCCATCCGCTGAAAGCCTCCCGGCTCTCCCCGTCGGGGCTTCTCCGGCACCTCCCGCCGGGGCGCGCGCAGGACCTGGGCCCCCACCGGCACCTTCTCCTGGAGCAGCTCGCGGTAGGAGGCCATGGCGGCGTCGGCCATAAAGCGCCGCTGCATGATCGGTCCATTGAGGGTATTGTCGATGGCCACCAGGCTCATGCCCAGATGGTGGGCCATATAGGAGCGCACTGGCTCAAAGGTTTTTCCGCCGGTCCGGCGGTCGGGGGTGAAGTCCGCCGCCTCGTAAAGACCGTAGGGGCCCTCCAGCCCCATATCCCGCAGGCGGCGCAGGTTGCGTACTGCCCGGCCCGGCGCCAGTGGCAGCGTCAGGAAGGTGGAATAGGGGGAAATGACCAGCTCCCGGTCCAGGCCCCGCTTGAGGCCCAGCCGCTGGACGCCGTGGGCCTTGTACTGATAGTTCAGCCCGGCGTCGAAGGAGTTGAAGGCCGACTCGGAGATCCCCCACGGCGCGCCGGTCCCCGCCACCCGCTTTCGCTGCGCGTAGGCGCAGAAGGTCAGCGATTCGTACAGCAGCGAGTTCGGCTCAGCGGGCAGCAACAGGTGAGGCATGAAATATTCAAACATGGTGCCCGTCCAGGAGGCCATGCCGCAATAGTGGTCCCAGGACACCAGGGCCCGGGACAGCCTCCGCCAGTGGCGGGGCTCCACCTCCCCCCTGGCCACGGCGATATAGCTGGTCTGCCGGGCCTCGCTGGCCATCAGGTCATACCAGCCTTGGGTATACTCCCCTTTGGTGCAGTCGTAGCCGATATAGAACAGCCGGCGGGTGGCATCGTACAGCGGGGCAAACTCCATGGCCGCCCCCAGCGCCGCCGCCCGGTCGGCCTCTCCGTCCGCCCCCCACTCCCGCAGGCCCGCCTCCAGCGCAATCAGGCAGCCGCACAGGTTTCCGCTGTCCACCGTGGACACGTAGCGCGGCTCCAGCGGTACAGCGGCGGCGGTGTCGTACCAATTATACAGATGTCCATGCCACTTGGGCAGCTTCTCCACCGTGTCCAGAATGTGCCCGATGAGGGAGAGCGCCCGGTTTCGGGGCGTCAGCTCCAGGTCCGCCGCCGCCAGACAGCACAGCAGCGCCATGCCGATGTTGGTGGGCGAGGTCCGCCGGGCCAGGCCCACGGCAGGCTGTTCCTGCCAGTTGTCCGGCGGCAGCCAGTGGTCCTGCGGCCGGAGGAACTCGGCAAAATACTGCCAGATCAGGGCCGCCTGGTGGAGCAGGAAGGGCCGATCCTCCTTCTCCAGCCTCCGCGCCCGGGCGACGGGGCGGCTCATGGCCCAGGAAAAGACCGGAGAGGCCATCCACACCAGTCCGACGGCGGCTCCGGCTGGGAACCGGGAACATACCACGCAGAGCAGCCCCGCCGCCACCGATGGCCACATTTTTTGGTAATTGGCCCAGAGTCCGTCCCCCGCTCTCCGTTCCGCCTCGGCAGCGGTGGTCCAGGCCAGGAGTTTCTTGTGGGACACCCCCATCCGCCACAGGGCGGTGAGGGCGGCGCTGGCGCAGATCCATGCCTGATAGGGCAGGAACAAAAGCTGCACCAGCGTCTGGAGGAGAACCCCTCCAAACCCCGTAATAATAGTGGAGTGGTAGCGCTCCGTAAGGCCTCTTCCCCGCCGGAAGGCCAGATCGGCCCCGGAAAGAAGCAGATGGGAGGCGGCGGCCAGGACCGCCACCCCCGCCGCCGCCGCGAACACCGGCCCGGACAGGCACATACCCAGCACCAGGGCCAGCAGGGTGGACACCGGCACCAGGCTGCGGCGCAGGTTGTCGAAGAGCTTCCACTTGGCGATGGGCCCCACGGGGTTGGCCTCCCGCCTGCCGTTCTCATCCCGGACCGTCCGGCCCAGCCAGGGCAAAAGCTGCCAATCCCCTCGCACCCAGCGGTGGAGTCGGGAAAAATAAGAGGTTACCTTATAGGGATAGCCGTCGGTAAGCTCCACGTCTCCGATGAGTCCCGCCCGGAGATAGGCGCCCTCCAGCAGATCGTGGGACAAAATGGTATTTTCGGGAAACCGCCGGTCCAGGCAGGTGAAAAACACGTCCACGTCGAAGATGCCCTTGCCGGTATAGGTGCCCTCATCAAAGAGGTCGTGATACACGTCGCTGGCGGCCGAGCCGTAGGGGTCCACCCCTCCCTGGCCGGCGAAGATGCGGGAGAACTGGGAGTGATTGGCCGCCTCCAGCTCCACCCCCACCCGAGGCTGGAGCAGACCGTAGCCGGAGACCACCACCCTGCGCCTGGGGTCCACTCTGGGCCGGTTCATGGGGTGCAGCATGGCGCCGACCAGCTCCCGGGCGGTGCCCACGCTCAGGCAGGTGTCCGAGTCCAGCGTGATGACATAGCGGGTCCCCTTCAGCGCCGTGCGGTCCCCGGCCAGCACCTCCAAGCCGGAACGCCGCCCCTTCAGCAGCCGGACCAGCTCGACTAGGGCCCCGCGCTTGCGCTCCCAGCCCATGTAGCGCTCGTCCACGGCATGGAAAGCGGGCCGGCGGAAAAAGAGATAAAACCCGCCGCCGTATTTGGCGTTCAGACCCTCCACGGCATTTCGGGCCGACTCCGTCCAGCGGCGCTCCGCCTCTCCCATGGGGCTGTCCCGGTCCGGCAGGTCGGCCAGAAGGCCGAAGCGCAGCTCCGCCCCCGCGTCCCGATTGGCCAGCCGATAGCGCTCCAGCAGGGCGGCCAGCTTGTCTCCGCTGTGCCCGTCGGTGAGCAGGCTGGCGATGACACAGAGGGTCCGCCCCTCCTCCGGCACCCCCTCCTTCAGCGCCAGCCGGTGGACCGGCCGGGGATGCACCAGACGCACCACCAGGAAGTCGGCCCCGTTCTTCACTATGTCGGATACCGGCAGAAGCAGCAGCATCGGCGCCCACAGGCAGTCCAGCCGGAACCCCAGCAGTAAGGAGAGGAAGAGCGTGGTCACCACCACCGCCCCCACATACAGGACGCCTGCGGTCAGGTGCGTCTGGGGCTCAAAGAGCTGGAAGCCCACATGCCGCTCTTCCCCCTGTGCCTGGGCTGCCGATTGGATCGCCCGCTCCGCCGTGTCAATCTCGGAAAGGCCCTTCTGCCGGGCCAGGCGGCAGACCTGATGGCGGTAGCGGCCCCGGGTCTCGTCGTCCATGAGGGAATAGACCCCCGCAGGATCGCTCTGGAGGATGGCCTCCACCCGGCTGGCCCGCTCCAGCAGCCCGGACAGGTCGGCGGTGGACAGGGTCCGCAGGGCGGTAAACACCGACCCCATCCCGGCGCTCAGCCGCTCCTCCTCGCCATCCTCCCGGTTCAGCTCCCTGCACAGCAGGTCCAGCCGCTCCACCAGAGCGCATTTCAGGGCCGGAACGAAGAGCGAGAGCTCCCGCTCCGTCAGCGGCTGGGCGCCCTGCGCCCGCTCCAGAAAGAGCTCCAGTCTTTGGGGGCCGGCGTCCGCCCCCGCCCCCCAGACAAAGGCCCGGGCCAACTCCAGCACCAGCGGCCGGCGCACTCTATCCCGCACGATATACCGCAGCCGCCGGGCCTTTCGGAAGGCTGCCGCTCCGTCCCGGCCCTCCCGCTGCGCCAAATACCAGTTGTCCAACAGCCACTCCGCCGCCCCGCTCTTCTCCGCCCGCCAGACCCGGTCCCGCACCGCGGTAACGCGTTGGAGGCACTCCAGGGTCAGCCGCCAGACCGGCCGCCCCCCCATCCAGCCCTCCGGCCGGAAGGCGCGGGCGGTATTCTCTCCAAACTGCCCCAAATGCTTATCGTCCATGGGAAGAAATGTGGTGCGGTCCATGGGGACTCCCCTTTCCGTGCTGTGCTCATTTTCTCCCTAGCTTTTCCCAATCGGCCCCCAACCTATTCCTCCCGCCCCGCAACCGGGAAAATCTCCGCCTTTCCGGGATTTCATCTTGACAACGGGCGCAAAATGTTGTATCATATTCGTTGTGTAAAGGTCAAAAGCTTTACAAAATGCAGACGGAGGTGTGGACATGAAGAATCAGGCTTACCGTATGGCCCTGCTCTTCGACTTTTACGGCGATCTGCTCACAGACCGGCAGAAGGAGTTCTACGACCTCTATTACAACGAGGACCTCTCTCTGGCTGAGATCGCCGAAAATTACGGTATCACCCGCCAGGGCGTACGGGACGTGATTGTCCGGGCGGAGGCCTACCTCACCGAAATCGAGGACAAGACCGGCCTGATCCGCCGGTTCCACACCATGCAGGCCCAGCTCAAGGAGGTGGAGGGCTGCGCCCACAGACTTCTGGAGCTCAACGCCGCTCGCTTTGAGGACGACGAGCTGGAAGCGCTGGGTAAGCGGCTCGAGGGCCTGGCCGAGACTTTGATTCAGGAGTAAGCATGGCATTCGAAGGTTTGACCGAAAAGCTCTCCTCCGCCTTTAAGAAGCTGCGCGGCAAGGGCCGCCTGTCCGAGTCCGACGTCAAGGAGGCCATGCGTGAGATCCGTCTGGCCCTGCTGGAAGCCGACGTCAGCTACAAGGTGGTCAAGGAGTTCATCAAAAAAGTCACGGAGCGGGCCGTAGGCGCCGACGTGCTGGAGAGCCTCACCCCCGCTCAGATGATCGTCAAGATCGTCAACGAGGAGCTCACCGCCCTGATGGGCGGCCAGAGCACCAAGCTGAACCTATCCCCCAAGCCGCCTACCGTAGTCATGCTGGTGGGTCTCAACGGCGCGGGCAAGACCACCAACGGAGCCAAACTGGCGGGGTATATGAAGAGGCAGAACGGCAAGCGCCCTCTGCTGGCAGCCTGCGATACCTTCCGCCCCGCTGCCATCCACCAGTTGGAGGTCGTAGGCGGGCAGTTGGACATTCCCGTGTTTCAGATGGGGCAGATCGACCCGGTGGATATTGCCAAGGCAGCCATT
This sequence comes from Intestinimonas sp. UBA1698, assembly GCF_002320075.1. Taxonomy (NCBI): domain Bacteria; kingdom Bacillati; phylum Bacillota; class Clostridia; order Eubacteriales; genus Intestinimonas; species Intestinimonas sp. UBA1698. The sequence goes on from NZ_DCJO01000033.1 coordinate 80,544, forward strand.
GAGCATGCAAAGAAGCACGGCAACGACATTGTGTTCGTGGATACCGCCGGCCGGCTCCATGTGGACGAGGAGCTGATGGAACAGCTCAAGGTGATGAAGGCCGCCATTGACCCCGACGAGATCCTGCTCATCGTGGACGCCATGATCGGTCAGGACGCTGTCAACGCCGCCCAGACCTTTGACGAAGCCCTGGACATCACCGGCGTCATGCTCACCAAGCTGGACGGCGACGCCCGGGGCGGCGCGGCGCTCTCCATCAAGGCCGTCACCGGCAAGCCCATCAAATTCGTGGGCGTGGGTGAAAAGCTGGACCAAATCGAGGTCTTCCACCCGGACCGTATGGCCTCCCGCATCCTGGGTATGGGTGACGTGCTCTCCCTCATCGAAAAGGCGGAGCAGAACTTCGACGCGAAGAAGGCTGCCGAGCTCCAGGAGAAGATGAAGAAAAACCGTCTCACCCTGACGGATTACTACGAACAGCTTATCCAGCTCAAAAGCATGGGCTCGCTGTCCGATATCGCCGGGATGCTCCCTGGCGTCAACGCCAAGGCGCTGGAGGGCGCCACCGTGGATGAGCGTCTGCTGTCCCAGACTGAGGCCATCATCCTCTCCATGACCCCTGCAGAGCGGGAGAACCCCTCCCTGCTCAACTCCAGCCGCAAAAAGCGCATCGCCGCCGGCAGTGGCACCCAGGTTGTGGACGTCAACCGACTGCTCAAGCAATTTGAGCTGATGCAGCAGATGACCCGCCAGATGGCAGGCGGCAAGCTGGCCAAAAAGATGGGCCGCTTCGGCGGCATGGGTAAAAGGAAGGGCTTTCCCTTCGGATGATCCCGGTTGGTAAGCGTCCCCGCGGACGTTTCCATATAAAAGATGTAGAACAATATGGAGGTGAATATAAAATGGTGAAAATCAGACTGCGTCGGATGGGCGCCAAGAAGGCTCCCTTTTATCGTATCGTGGTGGCCGACTCCCGTTATCCCCGCGACGGACGCTTTATCGAGGAGATCGGCACCTATGATCCCAAGGCCAATCCCGCTGAGCTGAAGGTGGATGTGGAGCGCGCCCAGGCCTGGATCAAGACCGGCGCCCAGCCCACCGAGACCGTCAAGTCTCTGCTGAAGAAGGCCGGCGTGTAAGGAGAACACCAATGAAGGAACTGCTTACCTATGTGGCCCGGAACCTGGTGGAGCATCCCGAAGCGGTTTCCGTCACTGAGACCGCCGGGGCGGGCGAGACCGTTCTGGAACTGCGGGTGGCCCCCGAGGATATGGGCAAGGTCATTGGCCGTCAGGGCCGCATCGCCAAGGAGATCCGCACGCTGATGCGCTCCGTGGCCCAGCGCAAAGGAACGAAGGTTTCAGTTGAGATCGTCGATTGAGACAAGAACGGCGGGGGCAGCCCCGCCGTTTTCGTTTATTGAAAAAGGAGCGACCTATGAAAAACAAGTTTTTAGAGGCCGGGCAGATCGTCAACACCCACGGTGTACAGGGGGAGTTGAAGATCGTCCCATGGGCCGACTCGCCGGAGTTTCTCCGCGGCTTTGACGTCTTTTATATCGATGGTACACCGTTCAAGGTGCTGGGCGCCCGCGCGCACAAAGGAAATATCCTTGTCAGGCTGGAGGGCGTGAGCGACGTCAATGCCGCCATGCGTCTCAAGGGCAAAATCATCTCCATCGACCGCACCGGAGTGGTCCTCCCTGAAGGGCGGCACTTTATTGCCGACCTGATTGGCCTGGAGGTGCGGGACGCCGCCAGCGGCGAGGTGCTGGGAGCGATCGCCGATGTGCTCACCCCGCCGGCCCACGAGGTCTATGTGGTGAAGGGCGGGCGCCACGAGTATATGATTCCCGCCGTGGATGAATTTTTGGCGGAGACCAATGTGGAAGGCGGCTACATTCGGGTCCGCCTCATCGAAGGGATGGCCAGCGATGTATAGGATCGATATCATGACCCTCTTTGACGAAACGGTGGGGGATATGATGAGCGAGTCCATCCTGGGCCGGGCCCAGGAGCGGGACCTGATCCGCATCGAAGCCCATCAGATTCGGGATTATACCTTAAACAGGCAGAAGCAGGTGGACGACTATCCCTACGGGGGCGGACGCGGGGCCGTGATGCAGGCCGACCCGCTCTACCAGTGCTGGAAACACATTGTAGACACCTACGGCCCCGGACGCACCATCTACATGTCTCCGGCAGGCAAAACCTTTGACCAGGCCGCCGCCAAGCGCCTGAAGAACGATTATGATCACCTGATCCTGGTCTGCGGGCACTACGAGGGCATCGATGAGCGGTTCATTGAGGAGTGCGTGGACGAGGAGCTTTCCATGGGGGATTTCGTCCTTACCGGCGGGGAGATCCCCGCCATGGCGGTGGCCGATGCGGTGGCCCGCATGGTCCCCGGCGTCCTTCCCGACCCGGAGTGCTTCGAAGAGGAGAGTCACTACAACGGGATGCTGGAATATCCCCAATACTCCCGTCCCGAGGTGTGGCATGACCGCGCCGTCCCGTCCATTCTGCTGTCCGGTCACCACGCCAACATCGCCAAATGGCGGCGCAAGCAGGCCCTCCTCCGTACCCGGACCCGGCGGCCGGACCTCTATGCGCGACTGGACCTGTCCTCCAAGTCTGACCAGAAGCTGCTGCGGGAGCTGGAGGCCGAGGAGGCGGAAATACCCCCCCTTACCTGACGCGATTCTCCCTTTTTCAGCCGAAAATATGCATTTTTTCTCTCCAGGTTACACAAACTTTCATGGGACAGCCCTCCCCTGTCTCCGACAGCTTTCACAAGATTTTTTGGAATTATCTTGCTGTTCTGGAACTTTCTTTGTCAAAATACAGGGAAAATCTTTGAATTGAAACGAATCTTTCCCTCCGCTCGCCGGTCCTCGACACCAACGGCCCCCCTCTTTTCCCGTTTCATCGCCCCAATCGCCCAATCCATTGGGGCACAAGCATTTTATCTGTAACTTTTTGTTACCTTTCGTTTCTCTTTTTCCCTCATGCCGACGGAATCCGCCTTCACATAATTTCCCTTTTTACATTGAAATCTTCTGAAAACCGGGTTGTAAGTTTGACTTTTGCTCCAAATGTGGCTATAATCCCTGTACTGTAGTCCAAATGCAAAAGTAACAAATCATTGCAGTCTTGTTTCAGGAGGTTCTTCCTTAATGTTTACACGATTATCCCAGCGGGGCCGCGTCATCGTCTTTCTGCTGACTGCCGCCCTGGCCGTCACTCTGGTCACAGGCTCCGCGACGCCCCGCACCACCTATATCATCACCGACGGTGACGTGGTCACCACGGTGGAGGGCTACGCCGGAGAGCTGGACGGCGCACTGGAGCGGGCGGGCATCGCTCTCTCCGCTGCCGACCAGGTCCGGTCCGTCCGCGAGGACCGGGTCGTCCAGGTGGAGATTGCCCGCCCCCTCACCACTTATGAGACGGAGCTCGCCGAGCTGCTGCCCTACCAGACCGTCCGCCGTGAAAACCCCGAGCTGGAGCTGGGGCAGGAGCAGGTCGTCCAGACCGGCCGTCAGGGGCGTGTCATCGAGACCACCCGGATCGTCACCGATCCGGACGGCACCGTGCACCGCTCTGATCTGGGGCGCTCTGTGGCGGAGGAGCCCGTAGACGAGATCGTGGAGTACGGCACCCGGCTGCCCGCCGTGGCCGCCTCCTACCTCAGCGTCACCAGCGACGTGCTCACTCATGTGAACGCCGCGGAGGACGGCAGCGGCGTCCTTACCACCGCCTCCGGCCAGACGCTGCGTTACGCCAGGGCCCTCACCGTCAAGGCCACCGCCTACACCACGGAGCGCCAGTCCTGGAAAAAGACCGCCACCGGCACCATCGCCCGGGTAGGCGCCATCGCCGTGGACCCCAAGGTCATTCCCTATGGCACCCGCATGTATATCGTCTCCTCCGACGGCACCATCACCTACGGCGTTGCCACGGCGGAGGACTGTGGCGGCAGCATCAAGGGCAACCGGGTCGATCTCTTCTTCGACACCTACAGCGAATGCATCAACTTCGGCGTCCGAAGCTGCACCGTCTATATCCTGGACTGAACCCATCCGGAAAACCACCTCCCCCTGAGGTGGTTTTCCATGCGCTCCGGCCGCAATTTTAATCTGGTTATTCTTGACTTCCCTTTGGTCCAATGATACAATCTAATTTACAATACCAGATTAGGAGATTCTTTTTATGAGTTTCAAAATCATTGTGGACAGTTGCTGCGACCTGACCCCCTCCCTCCTGCGGGAGCCCTGCTACAGCAGCGTCCCCCTCACCATCCGGGTGGGGGACAAGGTTATCGTGGATGACGCCGCCTTCGACCAGGCGGAGCTGCTGTGGCGGATGAAGGAAAGCGAGAGCGCTCCCCAGACCTCCTGCCCCTCCCCCGCCCAGTATCTGGACGCTTTTGACTGCGGCGCCGACGAGCTGTACGTGGTCACCCTCTCCGCCCTGCTGTCCGGCTCCCATAACAGCGCCCAGCAGGCCCGGCAGATCTGGCTGGAGGAGCATCCGGATGCCAAGGTGCACATCTTCAATTCCTGTTCCGCCTCGGCCGGGGAGGCGCTTTTGGCCATGAAGATCCGGGAATTTGCCTCTCAGGGTCTGCTCTTCCAGCAGGTCATCCGCGAAGTGGACCGCTTCTCCCGGGACATGCAGACCCTGTTCGTGCTGGAGTCCCTGGACAATCTGCGGAAGAACGGGCGGCTCACCGGACTGCAGTCGGTGGTCACCGGGGCCCTGCGCATCAAGCTGCTGATGGGGGCCACTCCCGAGGGAGAAATCTGCAAAAAGGGTCAGGCCATCAGCATCAAACAGGCTCTGTCCAAAATGGTGGAGCTGATGGTCAAGGACGCCAAGCATGTGGGCCGGACCCTGGTGCTCTCCCACTGCAACTGCCTGGAGCGGGCCTTCCAGCTCAAGGAGATGGTGCTCAAGGCCTGTCAGTTCCGGGACGTCGTCATTGTGGAGACCAGGGGCATCAGCACCGTCTACGCCAACGACGGCGGTATCGTCGCCGCCTATTGAACGAAAAAGGTGCCGGAACCAACGAATTGGTTCCGGCACCTTTTTTGGCGTCTATCGCTCCTTGCCCACGGGCCGCAGGCGGGCCATAACGTACTCGTCCACATAGCGGCCATTTCGCACGGTGGTCATACGCTTGCACCCCTCCTTCTCAAAGCCCAGCTTTTCATAGAGGTGGATGGCCTTAACGTTGTCAGTGAACACCTCCAGCTCCACCCGGACCAGCATGAGCCAATTGTCGGCCAGATCCAGCACCGTCTGCATCAGCGCGGTACCCACGCCCTTCCCCTGCCAGTCGGTGTGGACAAAAATGCCCACGTCGGCCGTGTGGCGCATCCGAAGCTGGGGCCTCACCTTAAGCCCCACCACACCGATAACCGTGCCGTCCGGGGTCACAGCCACAAAATTGTGGTCGTCGGGCCCCAGCGACGCGATGCCGTCCTGGTTGCGCTTGACCCGCTCTGAGGGCAGGCCCAGCGTGTTCTCGAATACCCCCGGCATCCGACGCAGGGCGTTAAAGCCCTCCGCGTCCTGCGGCCCAATGGGCCGTATGCTGTATTCCATCTCTCTTCCTCCTCTTATCGGATGTTTCCATTGCCTTCGGTGGACAGATATGCGGTGTCGTCCCGGATACAGATCACCACATCCGGCCGATACTCCTCCAAATACTCCAAAATACCCTTCTGGTCATAATAGCGCAGATCCAAACTGCGGGTCTCATTGAAGCCGGTATAGAACAGGGTCTCCAGCGGATTCGTGAACGAGTCCCCAAAAATCAGCAGATTGGGCAGCTCGGGCCGGTCCGTCCGGAGGATGGTCTCGGCCTTGTCGCCCCCCATATACACGTCGTAGGTCACCTCTGCCGCCGGGTCCTCCGGCAGCTCGTACAGGGTCGCCGGAACCGGGGCTCCGTTATCCGTCCGGGCAAAGGGGACGGGCGCGGCCTGCACCCCGATAGAGAGCTTCTCCGCCCCGGTCCACAGTCCGTAGAGCTTCCGGTTCCGGGACCCCAGAAAGGGATTGGGCGCGGGCACGATGGTCAGCTCCTCCTCCGTCAGCACCGGCAGATTCCACCCCGTATCGGCATTGATATGCGCCATCATAGCCTGATAGGAGGCGAAGGCTCCCCGGTAGCTGAAATGATGGTCGGAGGCGGAGTAGCAGCCCGCTGGCCTCCCCTGGGCCGCGAATACGTCCCCCATATTCAGGAAATCCAGCCCTTTCTCCTCCATGGAGGCGGCAAAAGCGGCGGTCATACCGTCTACATGCCATTTGCGGTTTTCCAGATAATCCGGGTAGCGGTCGTAGAAATAGGAGCTCTGAAGAGGGACGCCCAAGTAATAGAACCGGCCGCCCCAAGTCTCTAACGTCTCGTTCAGCCGGGCAAGGCCCTCGGTGACCTGGTCCGCCGTTTCGGCCAGATAGGCAAGGTCCCAGGTTCCATATGTCTGGAAGGGCAGCAGCACGTCGGCGGCCACCACCACGTCGTTGACCACAGGCTTTTGCAGCAGCCGGTAGTCGATTTGGGTGTTGAGGCCCAACAGCCGGTCCCGGCTGGGGATGTGGTCGGTCAGCCAGGTATCCCAGGCGCTGAAGTATGCCCCGCTGAGCAGGTCCGCCGTCTGGTACTCCGGCATGGCTGCCAGAGTGCGGTTTTCATAATAAGAGGTCTGATTGTCCGCCCCCCGCAGGGCGATGAGCAGCGGCACCGCCGCCAGAATCCCCAAAAAGCACAGCAGGAAACCCATCTGTGAGGCCCGTTTCATGGCTTGTCCCCCTTTCAGAAGCGGAAATAGATGAAGGGATTGAAGCTGGAGCTCACCAGCCGCAGGAAGGACAGGCCGAACGTCCCCAGCGCGATGAGCTTGGGGCCCCAAGCCAAAAGAGCTTGGGCCGCAGCACCGCTCTTTGACTCCAGCCAGTTTTGGAGCCAGCTCTTGACGGGCATGGCCGCAGGGATGGCCAGGAGGAGTTCCCAACGAAATTCCAGCAGATAATAGGTGGTGCGGCCGTCAGTAAGCCCTCCTTGGGCAAAGCCCGCCATGGCCTGCAAAAACCGCACGGCATAGTCCAAGGTCCCGGCGCGGAACAGCACCCAACTCACGACAATCAGCACCATGGCGTAAAGGTGCCGCAACGCCGCGGGAGCCCGCTCCAGAATTCTCCCCCAGCCGTACTTTTCTCCCAACAGCAACAGCCCGAAATAGAGGCCCCAGCACAGGAAATTCCACGCCGCCCCATGCCACAGGCCGGTGAGCGCCCAGACCACCAGGATGTTGCGGATATGCTTCCAGTGGGCGCAGCGGTTGCCCCCCAGCGGAATATAGAGGTAATCCCGGAACCAGGTGGACAGGGAAATATGCCACCGCCGCCAGAACTCCGTGACGGACTGAGAGAGATACGGGTAGTTGAAATTCTCCAGGAAGTGAAAGCCGAACATCCGCCCCAAGCCGATGGCCATATCAGAATAGCCCGAAAAGTCGAAGTAGATCTGCCCCGTATAGGCCGCCGCCCCCAGCCAGGCCAGCGCGGTGGTCAGGAACTCCGGCCGGGTGGCATAGACCTGGTCGGCCAGCAGGCCGAGCTGGTTGGCCAGCAGCATTTTCTTGCCCAAGCCGAAGAGAAAGCGGACCGCTCCATCTGTAAACGCATCCAAAGTCTCCCGTCGGTTCCGGATCTCGTCCGCCACGGTGGTATAGCGGACAATGGGGCCCGCCACCAACTGGGGAAACAGGGAGATATAGAGCGCTACCCGCAGAGGGTTGCGTTCAGGCGCAGCCTCTCCCCGATAAACGTCCAGCACATAGCTCAACCCCTGAAAGGTAAAAAAGGAGATCCCGATGGGCAGCGCCACTTCCGGCACCGGAAGCCCGGTCCAGATGCGGTTCAGGTTTGCCCCCAGAAAGCCGGCATATTTGAACCAGCCCAGCAATCCCAGGTTGACTGCCGTCACCAGGCCCGTCCACAGCCTGCGTCTCCGTCGGTCCGGAGCGGCCAACAGGCCCCCCGCGTAGTTGACCGCGATGGAGAGCAGCATCAGCAGCAAAAATCGGGGGCCGCCATAGCCGTAAAAAAACAGGCTGAACAGCAGCAGGACCAGATTCCGTCCCTCTCGCAGACGGGCCGGCAGCAGAAAGTAGACCGCCAGCAACAGCGGTAAGAACACAAACAGAAAGCTGATGCTGCTAAAGACCATGAAGCGCCTCCCAATGCCGTATCAAAGCGTGTTGTATAGGATACCACAAACAAGCCTGTTTGCCAACTCTCTTTCCTGCATGCGCGCGCAGCACCAGTGAGTGACAAATGCTCAGAAAGCTGGTATAATGCCTATACTTGACCGCAAAGGTGGAACATACGATATGGACCTGTGCAACATCAGCGACATCAAGGCCCTGCTGGGCCGACATGGCTTCCATTTTTCCAAATCCATGGGGCAGAACTTTCTGATCGCCTCCTGGGTGCCCGAGGATATGGTAGCCGGAGCCGGAGTGACCCGGGAAAACGGTGTGCTGGAAATCGGCCCCGGTATCGGCCCGCTCACCGTCCGGCTGTCCGGCGCGGCGGCCAAAGTCGTGGCCGTGGAGCTGGACCGCGCCCTTCTCCCTGTGCTGGCCGAGACCTTGGCCGGGCGGGACAACGTACAGGTCGTCCCCGGGGATATCCTCAAGCTGGACCTGGCCGCCCTGGTGGAGCGGGAGTTTTCCGGCCTGGTCCCCATGGCCTGCGCCAATCTACCCTACAACATCACCACGCCGGTGCTTACCGCCCTCATTGACTCCGGCCTCTTCTCCGCCATCACCGTAATGATCCAGCGGGAGGTGGCCGCACGGATCTGCGCTGCACCGGGCACCTCAGATTACGGGTCCTTTTCCGTCTACTGCCAGTACCACACCCTTCCCGAGCTTCTCTTCGACGTGCCCCCGGAGTGCTTCGTCCCCGCCCCCAAGGTGACCTCCTCGGTCATCCGTCTCACACCCAGGCCCGCCCCGCCGGTGGAGGTGGATCAAAAGCGCTTTTTCCAGGTGGTCAAAGCCGCCTTCGGTCAGCGCCGCAAAACTCTGCTCAACGCCCTGTCCGCCGGGCTGAGAGATTGCGGCGACAAGGAGCGGCTCCGGGCCGCCGTCGCGGCCTGCGGCCTTCCCCCCGATGTCCGCGGCGAGCGGCTGGGTATTCCGGAATTTGCCGCCCTGACCCGCGCGCTCTACTCCTGAGCAGGCTCTTTTTGCACAAAACCCTGCAAATTCAAACGGCGATCCGTTTGAATTGCCACTTCTCCGCCAATTCTTGGGTTTCCCTTGCAATTTGTATGGTTCTATCTTACAATAATGACAACTCTCACCCACACCAAAGGAGGCTCTTTTTATGGAACTCACCCAAAATCGCGCAGTTTTGGACTGGATCGACCAGATGGTCAACCTGTGTCAGCCCGACTCCATCGTCTGGATCGACGGCTCTGAAGCGCAGTTGGAGGAGCTGAGGGCTCAGGCGGTGGCCACCGGCGAACTGACCAAGCTGAACGAGGAAAAGCTGCCCGGCTGCTACCTGCACCGCACCGCCCCCAACGACGTGGCTCGGGTGGAGGACCGCACCTTCATCTGCTGCCGGAAGCAGGAGGACGCCGGCCCCACCAACAACTGGATGGACCCTCAGGAGATGTACGCCAAGCTCTTCCAACTGTATACCGGCGCCATGAAGGGCCGCACCATGTACGTCATCCCCTACTCCATGGGCGTGGTGGGCTCCCCCTTTGCCAAGTACGGCATCGAGCTCACCGACTCCATCTACGTGGTGCTCAATATGGCCATCATGACCCGGGTGGGGCGGCAGGTGCTGGACGCCCTGGGGGACTCGCCCGACTATGTCAAGGGTCTCCACGCCAAAGCGGACATTGATCCGGAGAACCGCTATATCGTCCACTTCCCCGAGGATAACACCATCATGAGCGTCAACTCCGGCTACGGCGGCAACGTGCTGCTGGGCAAGAAGTGCTTCGCTCTGCGCATCGCCTCCGTTCTGGGCCGGGATCAGGGCTGGATGGCCGAGCATATGCTCATTCTGGGCATCCAGAACCCGCAGGGCGAGGTTCGCTATCTGGCCGCCGCCTTCCCCTCGGCCTGCGGCAAGACCAATCTGGCCATGCTCATCCCCCCTGAGCACTACCGCAAAGCCGGCTGGAAGGTCTGGTGTGTGGGCGACGACATCGCCTGGCTCCGTGTGGGCGAGGACGGCCGCCTGTGGGCCATGAACCCCGAGTACGGCTTTTTCGGTGTGGCGCCCGGCACCAATGAGAAGTCCAACCCCAATGCCCTGGCCTCTACCCGCGAGGGTACCATCTTCACCAATGTGGCCCTCAATCTGGACGACAACACCGTGTGGTGGGAGGGTCTGGACAAAAATCCGCCCCAGCACGCGCTGGACTGGCTGGGCAATCCCTGGAACGGCACCACCTCCGCCGAAAAGGGCGCCCACCCCAACTCCCGCTTCACCGCTCCCGCCAAAAACTGCCCCTGCATCTCCCCGGAATTTGAACGCCCCACCGGCGTGCCCATCTCCGCCATCGTTTTCGGCGGCCGCCGGGCCAAAACCGCTCCCCTGGTCTATCAGTCCCGCGATTGGGACCATGGGGTCTTCGTAGGCTCCATTATGGCCTCCGAGACCACCGCAGCCGCCGCCGGCGCGGTGGGCGTGGTCCGCCGGGACCCTATGGCCATGCTCCCCTTCTGCGGCTATCACATGGCCGACTACTGGCAGCACTGGCTGGACATGGGCAAGGTGCTCGGCGAAAAGGCCCCTAAGATCTTCAACGTAAACTGGTTCCGCACCGACGACGAGGGCCACTTCATCTGGCCCGGCTTCGGCGATAATCTGCGGGTGCTGGAGTGGATCATGAAGCGCTGCTTTGACGAGGCCGACGCGGTGGACTCCCCCATCGGCTATCTGCCCAAGGCCGAGGACATCGACCTGGAGGACGCCGGCGTGGATCTGAACACTCTCAAGGGCCTGCTGGAGGTGGACCGGGCCCTTTGGCAGGAGGAGGCCGCCGGTATCCACACCTTCTATCAGAAGTTCGGCGACAAGCTGCCCCAGGAGCTGTCCGATTCGCTGGAGGAGCTGGAGGCCCGTCTGGCCGAATAGCAGCCTCCTTCAAAAGAGGAGCCGGGATTTTCCGGCTCCTCTCTTTTTTACATTCCATAATGTTATAATATGTGTAATATAAGAAGGTATTTTTATGGACGCGTCATTGTTCTGCGCACGAAAAAGGATCTGAAGGTTTATATGAGCCCGGTCCGACAGCCGCTTCTGCGGACGCTGGGCGGCTGCCTGCCGCAGGACAAGGGCCGCATGATTCATGCTCCAGCCATGTGCTGAATCGCGATCGCGTACATCGGCGGGGAACGGCAAAATTCATGGTGGCTTTCTGCGGCGGGATAAGGTAAACTGGGGCCAGACCATACTGCGGAGGATCGCTATGGAAGCCTATTATTATCAACAGATGGACCGGACCGGGCAAAGCATCTACCACGCAATGAAAACCGGATTTGCCGAGCTGCGCCCCTCCTTTCCGGTCCCGTGTCTGGATGGCCGCCGGTTGAGCGACGTCTTTTTCAAGCTGCGTCTGGACTGCCCTGACATCTTTTACGTCACCGGGTTTTCCTACCGCCTTGTCCCGGGGGCCTCCAATGTGGAGCTGCTGCCGGACTATCGGTTCGGCAAGGGTAAGGTGCGCGAGCATCAAAAGGCCCTCTCCGCCCGGATCGACAAGCTGGTCCGCCCGGCTATGGCCCTGACTGCGGCGGAGAAAGAACAATATATCCACGACTTCATCTGCCGGAATGTGCACTACGACAAGCTGAAGAAGCCCTATTCCCACGAGATCATCGGACCGCTGGGCCAGGGCGTGGGAGTGTGTGAGGGGATCGCCAAGTCGGTCAAGGTCCTGTGCGACGCGCTGGGCGTGTGGTGTATCATCGCGATCTCCGAAGCGGCGCCGGACCGAGGTATCCAGTACCGCCATGCTTGGAATGTCCTTCGGCTGGATGGGCGGTATTTTCACCTGGACGCCACCTTCGACGCCTCCCTGAGCCGGGACGGCCCGCTTCGGCACGACTACTTCAATTTGGATGACAAACACCTGCTCCGCGACCATGAGCCGGCCATGTACCCTATTCCCGCCTGCACGGACGGGGAGCGGTTCTACTACCGGGAGAAAAAGCTCTCCTTCACCAAGACGGAGGAGGCATGCAAGCGGGCGCAGCAGGCCATTCGAAAAGGCCTCCCTTTTCTCTTCCACTGGAGAGGTGGTCCTCTGACCCGGGAGGTGCTGCGGGAACTGCTGCTGGGACTGGAGCAGGCGGCGCAGCAGAAGGGCCGTCACGCGGCGGTGTCCCTCAACTGGCCCCAGGCGGTGCTGCTGGTCCGCTTTCCAGAGCAGGCACCCGAGCAGGAGGTCATCTCGGAGGAGGCCAACGAGGCGGAGCGATATCAGGCACCGGACCCATAAGCCCGTCTCCTAAAATCACCACGGGGTCCCTGAACGGGACCCCGTGGTGATTTTTTACGATAGGTTGCCGCTACTGTCCGACCGATCTCCGAACAACGTCTGCCATCTCGCCCCACCGGCGCTCCATATCGGAGACCAGTTTGAACTGTGTCCGGCAGCGGTCCAGGTTCTGACCCTCCCGGTGGACCGCAAAATAGTGGTCTCCCTCCAGATAGTCGGTCAAAAAACGCATCCCGCACTCAAGCGTCATTAATTTTGCCCCCCAGGGCAGATATTCCAACTCCGCGGAGGTCAGAGAGCCGGCACAGCCCTCTAAAAATCCCCGGGTATAGACGGCAAATAAATCCAGATCAAAGCCAACCTTGGATAAGTCCTTTTCATCCTCCGGCGCATGATTGGCTCCAAACCGGATGGAATCCCCAAAATCGTTGATGGCCAGGCCCGGCATCACGGTATCCAGGTCGATCACGCATACCGCTGCCCCCGTCCTGCGGTCCAGAAGCACATTGTTGAGCTTTGTGTCGTTGTGTGTGACGCGCAAGGGGAGCTTCCCGGCCCGCTGGGCCTCCAGTGCCACAGAGCAGTCGGGCTCCCGAGCCAGAACGAAGTCGATCTCCGGTCGGACGCCTCCGGCCCGGCCCATCACGTCGGCCTGTACAGCCGCCTTGAACCTGCGCAGGCGGTCCTCGGTGTCGTGGAATTTTTCAATGGTCTCGAACAGCGTATGCGCCGGATAGTCCCGCAGACGCCTCTGAAACTGCCCGAAGGCCCGGGCTGAGGCGGCAAAGAGCTCCGGCGTTTCAGCGGATTGGAGACAGACGGTATCCTCGATAAAGGGCATACATCTCCAAGCGCGCCCCCCCCGGTCGGTATAAAAGGTCTCACCGGCCCGGGTATGCAGAATGGTGAGGGTCTCCCTCTCCGGGTCGCCGCCCTCCTCCGTTATGATCCTTTTCAGGTAGTCGGTAACCCCGACGATATTCTGCATGAGCTGGACCGGGCTGCTGAAAGCGGCGTCACTGATTCGCTGCAGAATGAATCGGACGCAGTCGCCCTCCGGCGGCTGCGTATGTACGCAGAACGTGTCGTTGATATGGCCCTGCCCAAAGCGGACGGCCCCCACCACAGGCGCATGGAGGTCGTACGCCTCCAGTACCTCACCAAGGTACTTCTCTGCCGGCTGCATCACACGCCCTCCTCATACCCGTTTGGGTTCATGCTCTGCCACTTCCAGGAGGAGGCGCACATTTCATCAATCCCGTATTCCGCCTGCCAGTCCAGCTCCGCCAGGGCCCTGGACGGGTCGGCCCAGCACGCGGCAATGTCGCCGGGACGGCGGGGGTCCAGCACATAAGGAAGGGTTTTGCCGCAGGCCCGCTCATAGGCGTGGAGCACATCCAGTACGCTGTACCCCCTGCCCGTGCCCAGGTTGCAGATAAACAGGCCGCAGTTCTGGTCGAGCTTGTTTAACGCGGCCACATGGCCGCGGGCCAAATCCACCACATGGATATAGTCCCGCACACCGGTGCCGTCGTGGGTGGGCCAGTCGCTGCCGAACACGTGGAGCTCAGGCAGTTGTCCCACCGCCACCTTGGCGATATAGGGCACCAGATTGTTGGGGATGCCGTTGGGGTCCTCTCCAATCCGCCCGGAAGCATGGGCGCCGATGGGGTTAAAATACCGCAGCAGGGCCACATTCAGACTGGGGTCTGCGGCGCAGCAGTCGGTGAGGATCCGTTCCAGGAAGAGCTTTGTGGTCCCATAGGGGTTGGTGGTGGACAGGGGGAAATCCTCCCGGATGGGGACGCTGGCTGGATCGCCGTATACGGTGGCGGAGGAGGAGAACACAAAATTCCGCACCCCATGGGCGCGCATGGCGTTCAGCACCGTCAGGGTGTTCACCAGATTATTGGTGTAATACTCCAGAGGTTTACACACGCTCTCCCCCACAGACTTGAGCGCGGCAAAATGAATCACGGCTTGGATATCCGGATGCTGAGCAAACAGTGTCTCGACCCCGGCGGCGTCGCACAGATCCACCTCGACAAAGGGAATGGGCTTCCCCACAATTTCCTCCACCCGGCGGACCGCCTCACGGCTGGAATTGACCAGATTGTCGGCAATCACGATGTCGTAGCCTGCATGGATGAGCTCCACACAGGTATGGCTGCCAATATAGCCGGCGCCGCCGCTGACCAGAATAGACATATATACCACTCCTTACTGTATCAGGCTTCTATGGCCATTGTACTGACGAATCGAAAAAAGGAAATGGACGGTTTTGCAGAATATTTGCACAATTGGATTTGTCGCACCGTCCGGCCTACTCCCCCGGGTCTTCTGATTCAATGCCCGGACGCTGCCGATAGACTCGCTGTGGGATAGGGCATGGCGGACCTCATCATGGCTCGGACTGGGATCGGCTCCCAGATCGCTGCTGTTTTCGGTACTCCATGGGACTCATCCCCGAGAGCTTGCGAAAGCTTTGGGAAAAGTAGCTGGGAGAGGAAAAGCCCAGCATATGGGCGATCTGCGACAGCGAGTGGTCCGTGGTGCTGAGGAGATAGCGGCTCTCCTGGATACGCCGGGAAATGAGATAGTTGATGGGCGAGATGCCGTATTCCCGGCTGAAGGCATGGACCATATAATACTTATTGACGTGGGTCAACTGCGAGAGCAGCTCCAGATTGATGCTCTCCTTAAAGTGGCTGTCGATATACCGGCGCACGGCGGCGCACTCCTTACTGGTCCTCCGCCCCGTCGGCGCTACGCTGAGCGTGAAATTGGTCCTGCGCATGAGGCGGACCAGCAGCACCTCCAGCAGGTCCTGACACACCACCTGATAGCCCTCCGCCTTTGTCTCGATCTCCCGCAGCATGGCCCGCAGATAGAAGAGCATCTCCTCGCCCCCGCCCCGGAAATTGACGAGGGCATATCGGTCGTCCCCGTCCTCAGCGGGCTCGAACTCCAGCCCCTCCACCCCCAGAACGATGTACTCCAACGGGCTGGCATTGAGACTCAGCTCCGTATGCTCCACATTGGGATTGACGATAACCAGATCGTCGGTGGAGACCGGCAGCAGCCGGTCAGCAATGTTGAACTGTCCCATCCCGCCCACCACATAAAACAGCTCCGTGCAGGCGTGGGTGTGCAGGAGGCTGTGCCAGTCGCCGCCGTATTTGGCGGTACTCACATACAGCAATTTGGTGACTGAGCGGTCAATGGGGCTCGGGTTTCCCCCGGAAAGCTCATAGCGGTCGTTGCTCACGGCCATCCCCTTACCATCGCTTTAGAATTCTTGCGTTAGAAACCTAAAATGCTTGCGTTTCAATCATAGCACACTGTCTCCCGTTCTGCAATCTGAAAAAAAGAAAGTAATTGCGCCTCACAACTCAATCTTTTTCTTTTATTCGGCATTTCTGTTAAAATCCTCGGCGCAATTTTGTGGATATTATGCACAAAACAAGTTTTTCAATTCCGCAATTATTATTTAAAAAGCCAGAAAAGCAATTTTTCTAAAAATGCACGCAAGAATAAAATTGAACTGTGGCTTCCATCGGCTATACTTAAAGTATCTCAAGCGGCGGGTGTGCTCCAAAGCCGCCGCCCATCTAAAACAATTTAACAGGAGGTCAAGAGGAAATGAAAATGAAAAATGTGCTCAGCGCCGCTTTGACCGGCGCCCTGATGCTCTCCCTGTTTGCCGGGTGCTCCGGCGGCAGCGGCTCCAGCCTCTCTCCCAGCGCTTCCGCCTCCCCGGAGGCCTCCCAGCAGCCCGAAGCCACCACCATTCAGGTGGCCGCCCTGGAATCGGGCTACGGCGCCGACATGTGGCGGGAAGTCGCCGACGCCTTCACTGCGCAGACCGGCATCCAGGTGCAGCTCACCGTGGATAAGAAGCTGGAGGATGTCATCGGTCCCGCTATGCAGGGCGGCGAATTCCCTGACGTGATCCATCTGGCCACCGGCCGCGAGGCCGGCCTGACCGATCAGTTCATCAAGGACAACAACATCATGGATATCACCGACGTGCTCTCCATGACCGTGCCCGGCGAGGACGTGAAGGTCAGCGACAAGATCGCCGGCGGCTTCACCGACACCTCCCTGACCAACCCCTACGGCGATGGGAAGACCTATCTGGCCCCCATGTTCTACTCTCCCTGCGGCCTGTTCTACAACAAGGGCCTGTTTGATGCAAAGGGCTGGACTGTTCCCACCACCTGGGACGAGATGTGGGCGCTGGGCGACCAGGCGGCGGCTGAGGGCATCTCGCTGTTCACCTACCCCACCACGGGCTACTTCGACGCCTTCTTCTATGCGCTGATGTACTCTGTGGGCGGCCCCGAATTCTTTGACAAGGCTACCCACTATGAGGAGGGCATCTGGGATACCCCCGAGGCCCAGACCTGCTTCGATATCGTGACCAAGCTGGCCTCCTACACCGACCCTGTCACCCCTGCCCAAGCCAACGACAACGACTTCACCCAGAACCAGCAGCTCGTGCTGGACAACAAGGCCCTGTTTATGCCCAACGGCACCTGGATCGTGGGCGAGATGGCCGAGGCTCCCCGCGCGGATGGCTTTGAGTGGGGTATGACCGCGCTTCCCGCGGTGGAGGCCGGCGGCGACGGCTACAGCTACACCTGGTTTGAGCAGGCCTGGATGCCCGCTGGTGCCGAGCACGTGGAGGCCGGAAAGCAGTTCCTCGCCTTCCTGTACAGCGACACCGCCTGCGAGATCTTCGCCAAGGCCGGCGCCATCCAGCCCGTGTTGGGCATCGCCGACAAGCTGGAGGGCGACAACGTGATGTTCTACTCCATCTACGACAACGGCGCCAAGGCAGCCATGGGCAACTTCGCCGCCTATAACTCCGTTGCCGGGCTGGGCACGGTTCGTGAGGTCTTCTTCGATCCGGTGAACAAGCTGGTCTCCGGCAACGCCACCGAACAGGAGTGGATCGACGGCATCAAGGCCGCCAGCGACCAGATGCGCGCCAATCTGAAATAAACAGAGGCCATGGAAGCGGCGGTGAGCGGAAAGCTGCTCACCGCCGCCCTATTCTTCCCGAAAGGAGCCGAGCATGTGAACAAGCACAGCGGACGCCGCCGGTTCATCGCCCTGTGTGTGGCGCCGGCCGCCCTCCTCTTCGCCTTCTTTATGGTCCTCCCCACCCTGAATGTATTCCGCATGTCCCTTTTTGAGCGGGGCGCCTATTCCCCCACGGAAACCTTCGTGGGACTGCAAAATTTCAGGACCCTGTTTCAGGATGCCAAATTTATCTCCTCCATGCAGAATACCATCCTGCTCATCGTGGTGGTCACAGTGGTGACCTTCGCCTTCGCCCTGGTGTTCGCCGGCATCCTGACTCGGGAAAAGATCCGGGGGCAAAATTTCTTCCGCATCATCTTCTATATTCCCAACATCCTCTCCGTGGTAGTCATCGCGGGTATCTTCTCCGCCGTCTACAAGCCGGAAAACGGGATGCTGAACAGCATCCTATCCATGTTGAAGGGCGAGACTGTGATGGTGCTCTGGAAGGACCAGCCCCTGGTCATCGTCAGCATCATCATCGCCATGGTGTGGCAGGCCATCGGTTATTACATGGTCATGTATATGGCCTCCATGGCCAGCGTGCCACAGAGCCTCTACGAGAGTGCCGCTCTGGACGGGGCCGGTCGGATAACGCAGTTTTTCCAGATCACCATCCCCCTCATCTGGACCAACATCCGCACCACCCTCACCTTTTTCATTATCTCCACCATCAACATGGCCTTCCTTTTTGTCAAGGCCATGGTGGCCAAGGGGATGGCCGATGTGGGCCTCAGCTTCATGTATAACCAGAAGGACGCGGGTCTGTATGGCTACAGCATGGCGGCGGGTGTGGTCATTTTTCTCTTCTCCTTCGCGCTGGCCGGTCTGGTGAACTGGGTCACCCGGCGCGAACCGCTGGAATTCTAAGGAGGTGCGTCGCAGCATGGAGCAAGTAAAAAAACACGGTGCGGGTGAGCGCCTCTACAAGGTCTTTCTCTACGTCGCTCTCATCACCCTGGCTATCTGCATCATCGTGCCGGTGGCCTGGGTCTTTCTGGCCTCCATCAAGCAAAACCGCGAGTTTTATGGGAACCCCTGGGCGCTGCCCGCCGGGTTCTACTGGCAGAATTTTACTGACGCCTGGAATGCCGCCCGGATGGGTGAGTATATGCTCAACTCGGTCATCGTCACCGCACTGGCGCTGCTGCTGCTGCTGGCGGTGGCCCTCCCCGCGGCCTACTGCCTGTCCCGCTTTCACTTCAAAGGCCGCCGGTTCCTGAACACTTGCTTTATGGCCGGACTCTTCATCAACGTCAACTACATCGTGGTCCCCATTTTCCTCCTGCTCAAGGATGGGGACGCATTCCTCAAAAATACCGTCGGCGGAGGGTTCCTGCTGAACAATATTTTTGTACTGGCGGTGGTCTACGCCTCCACGGCCCTGCCCTTTACCATCTACCTGCTGTCGGGCTACTTCGCCACCCTGCCCCATGATTTTGAGGAAGCTGCCTATATCGACGGCGCAGGCTACGGCCGGACCATGGTGAGCATCATCTTCCCTATGGCCCAGCCCTCCATCATCACCATCATCCTCTTCAACTTCCTCTCCTTCTGGAACGAGTATATCATTTCCATGACCCTGATGAGCTCGGCCAAGGGTCCCAAGACTCTGCCGGTGGGACTGCTGAACCTGATGCAGGCCCAACAGTCCAAGGCCGAGTACGGTATTCTGTACGCCGGTCTGGTGCTGGTGATGCTGCCCACGCTGATCCTCTACATCTGCGTGCAGAAAAAGCTGACCCAGGGTATGACCGTGGGCGGTCTGAAAGGATAGGTGCCGCGATGCGATTTTGGAAGGAACATACCACCCTGCGCGCCGGTCTTATGGCGATATTTGTTGTCTTGGGCTTTGTGCTGCTCATCGTGGGCTGGAAGATGACCGGCCAACTGACCGGCCTGGCGCTCATGCTGGCGGGGGTCGTGCTGCTGCTGACCGCCCTGATGCTCTACAACAAGCCGTTTGAAGAGCCCAAATAATCTGAAGTCTTTAGGAGAAAGATGCCTATGAGTGAGCAAGTGCACAGGGGGCGCGTCACCATCCCCACGGATGTGGATGTGGTGCCAGAGACGCTGGAGATCCTGAAGCGCTGGGGCGCCGACGCCATCCGGGACTGCGACGGCACCAACTACCCCGAGGCCCTCAAGGGAGTGGACGCCAAGGTCTACTCCACCTACTACACCACCCGGAAGGACAACGCCTGGGCCCGGTCCCATCCGGAAGAGGTACAGCAATGCTACATCATGACCGGCTTCTATACCGCCGCTGCCGGCGCGCTGTCCATCCCGCTGATGCGGGGCATCAGCCCGGAACTCATACAGGTCAATACCCGGGACGACATCAAACGCTGGTGGGAGGTGATGGACCGCACGGCCGGGACGGTCGTGGCCCCCTCGTCCTGGCGGTACGACGGAGATAGCGGCTGCGTGGTGCTGGAACAGCCCCTCCCCTTCCATGAGTATACCGTCAGCTTTCTGGCTTACCTCATCTGGGACCCGGTGCATATGTATAACGCCGTGACCAACGGCTGGAAGGATTTTGAACACCAGATCACCTTTGACGTCCGGCAGCCCAAGACCCACCGGTACACGATGGAACGCCTGCGGAAGTTCATCGCCGACCACCCCTATGTGGATGTGATCCGGTACACCACCTTTTTCCACCAGTTTACCCTCCTGTTCGACGAGTTGAAGCGGGAAAAGTATGTGGACTGGTACGGCTATTCCGCCTCGGTCTCCCCCTACATTCTGGAGCAGTTCGAGCGGGAAGCGGGCTATCCCTTCCGGCCGGAATACATCATCGATCAGGGGTACTACAACAACCAGTACCGGGTGCCGAGCCGGGAATTTCTGGATTTTCAGGCCTTCCAGCGGCGTGAGGTGGCGAAGCTGGCAAAAGAGATGGTGGACATCACCCACGAGCTGGGCAAGGAGGCGATGATGTTCCTGGGGGACCACTGGATCGGCACCGAACCCTTCCTGCCCGAGTTTCAGAGTATCGGCCTGGACGCGGTGGTGGGGAGCGTGGGCAACGGCTCGACTCTGCGGCTCATTTCGGATATTCCCGGCGTGAAGTATACCGAAGGCCGCTTCCTGCCCTACTTCTTCCCGGATACCTTTCACGAGGGCGGGAACCCAGTGAAGGAGGCCCAAGAGAATTGGGTGACCGCTCGCAGGGCGATCCTGCGCAAGCCTATCGACCGCATCGGCTACGGCGGCTACCTGAAGCTGGCCTGCCAGTTCCCGGATTTTGTCTGCTATGTAGAGAGGGTGTGCGACGAGTTCCGCCAGCTCTATGCCAACATTCACGGCACGACCCCCTACTGCGTCGGCCGGGTGGCGGTCCTAAACTGCTGGGGAAAGGCCCGCTCCTGGGGCTGTCACATGGTCCATCACGCCCTGTACCAAAAGCAGAACTACTCCTACGCCGGGATCATCGAGGCCCTGTCCGGCGCTCCCTTCGACGTGCAGTTTCTCTCCTTTGATGAGGTGAAGGCAGACCCCCAAGTCCTGGACGACATTGACGTCCTGCTCAACATCGGGGACGGCGATACCGCCCATACCGGCGGCCCTGTGTGGGAGGACCCCGCGGTGTCGGCAGCCGTGCGCGGCTTCCTCTGGAACGGCGGCGGCTTCATCGGCGTGGGAGAGCCCTCCGGGCATCCGTATCAGGGCCATTACTTGCAGCTCGCCTGTGCTTTGGGAGTTGAAAAGGAGATTGGCTTTACACTGAATTACGACAAATACAACTGGGACGAGCACCCGGATCATTTCATCCTCGCCGATCACACGGGCCCGGTGGACTTTGGCGAGGGCAAAAAGAGCATCTACGCCCTGGAGGGCGCGGAGGTCCTTGTCCAGCGTGACAGAGAGGTGCAGATGGCCGTCAACAGCTACGGCAAGGGCCGGTGTGTCTATCTGTCCGGACTGCCCTACTCGTTTGCCAACAACCGGCTGCTCCACCGGGCGATCCTCTGGTCCGCCCATCGGGAGGACGAACTGCACCGTTGGTTTTCCAGCAACTACAACGTAGAGGTCCACGCCTATGTGAAAAACGGGAAGTACTGCGTGGTGAACAACACCTATGAACCACAGCACACCGTCGTTTACCGCGGGGACGGGTCCCATTTTACGCTGGATCTGGCGGCCAACGAGATCAAATGGTATGAGCTTTGAGCCATGCAGAGAAAAAGCGTGCCGCAGGAGAGCCTGCGGCACGCTTTTTCCGTCAGAGTCCTTTTTTGTGATCCAGGGGACGGCTTTCAGGGATCGGGCGATAGGTCCGGGGCGCCAGACCGCCGCCGTCCGCCTCCAACTCGATCTGGTAGCCGTGCCCCGGCGCACTCTGCCACTGGAAGCGGTTTTTCCCCTCGCCGGGGAACAGGCCCGCCATAATGGCGGCAATCGGACCGCCATGGGTCACGATCAGTGCGTCCCCCGCCCCGACTAGCCGCCGAAAGGCCCGCCAGACCCGGGCCGTCATCTCCCTGCCGCTCTCTCCGCCCGGACAGCGTTGGTTCTCGTTGTCTCCGCTGATCCAGGTCTGATAGTCCGCGCGTTCGGCCAGCTCCTCATAAGAATGCAGCTCAAACACGCCGAAATCCAGCTCCCGCAAATCGGGCTCAACCTGGTGGGCCACCGGACCGAAGAGAGCCTTCAGCGTCTGCTCTGTCCGCACCATTCCGCTGGTATAAATGGAATAGCCCGCCCGCTCAGGGTATCCGGCGCCCTCACGCAGGTGCAGCAGCTCGGCCAGTCCCCGATCCGACAGGGGCAGGTCGCTTGATCCGCAGTACAGACGCGCCTCATTGGCCCGCGTGGCTCCATGCCGAATGAGACAGACTCGCCTCATTTCAGCGCCTGCGGTATGCCGTAAAAAAGCCGCGTCACCGACTCCGCCTGCCGGGAGAGCTGCCCCAGCAGCGTCCCCACCGCCTCCCGCCAGACGCGCAGCTCCGCCTCCATGGGTACCACGCCGCAGGAGATATCCCGGCACAGAATGACCCCGTCCGGACGAAGCGGCACCTCGGGCTGCTCCCCACGGCGGACACAGCCCAGAACATATTCCTCCAGGCGGCAGATACAGCGCTTTCCGGGGTCAATGGGATGCTCTGGCGTACAGAAAAACAGATCCTCGTCCGTCAGAGCATATGTCCGGCGGGCGTATTCCAGTTTGCCCTGGTAGGCCCCTCCGATCACCAAGTCCATGCCCACACCTGCTTTCCTAAAAATGTCAGAGCAGCGACGCCGCAGAATTCCCCAACCGTCACCGCAAAGCCGGAGATGTCTCCGGACATCCCGCCCAACTGCCGGACGCCGCACTGCAGGGCCAGGGCGCTGCCGCACGCGGCGGCGGCGGCGCAAAGGCCGGGTATGCCAAACAGTGCGGCGGAAAGAACCGGAAAAATCACCGTCAGAGCAGCCGCAGTCAGACGATGGATACGCCCGACCTGCGCCTGAAAGCCGCCGGCGTAGGAACTCCCCCCCATGGGGGACAGCGACAGGACGGCCAGAGCGGCGGGGCCGCGGGCGGCGGCGGGCAGGAAGAGCAGGGGCCGCCACACCTTCGACCACTCCGCCGTGGCAAAAAGTGCGACGCTCAGCAGCAGAAGGAGGTCCACGCAGATCACGGCAAAGGCCCCCACATGGGAGTCCTTCAAGATCCGCTGCCGCTCCTCCAGCGGGCGGCGGGATAAAATGGCGTCACAGCAGTCCATGAAACCGTCCAGATGGAGAAAGCCGGTCAAAAGGCAAGGCAGGGCCGCCAGCAGGGCCGGACCGAACAGGCCCAGGCCTCCCCACCGGGCGATCAGCCAGGCGGCCGAGCACCAAATGCCTCCCAGCAGCATGCCCAGGAGCGGAAAGCAGACCAGCATCAGCGGTCGGAGCCGCTCGTCCCAGCGCTGGTACGGGCACGGGATGGCACAGAACATGCCCCAGGCCATAAAAAAGGCGGTGGTCAGCCGTTTCACCAGGGCATTGCCCCCTTACACAGAATATAGTTGCCGCCGCAGGTCTCCGCCACGGTATCGCAGTAGGCCGCCAGGGCTTTTCCGATATCGGCCAGCCCCCTGCGGTAGGCCTCGGTGTACCCATCGTAGCGGCCTGCGTCGGAAAAGATAAAGTCGCAGACAAAAACTGCATGCTCGGCCCCGGCGGCAAAACGCAGCAGATCCGCGCACACCCGGCGGGGGGCGTCGGGATCAAAGCTCCCATCCGGCCGGAACATCTCATTGGCCAGCAGAGCGGTCACGCTGTCCACCAAAAAGGTGCCGCACCGCCCAGCCAGGCAACTGGAAAGGTCCCAGCCCTGTTCCACCGTCTGAAAACCACAGCCCTCCCGGTCCTGCCGGTGGCGGCGAATCCGGGCCCGGTCCTCCTCGTCATGGGGGATCATCGTAGCCACATACCACAGCGGGCCCTCGCCAGCCAGCGCCCTGGCGGCCCGCTCTCCCAGTGTGGATTTTCCGTTTTTGCTTCCGCCGGAAAGAAAAATCGTCATACGGTAAAGCTGTCCTTTGCTCGTATTTCATCCAGATAGCCGTCGTTGATGGCCGCGTCTTCAAACGTGGCCATTCCATTCATCGCGGCGCAGGCGGCGGCCATGACCTGAAAGGCCAGCGGACAGCCGCTGCCCTCCCCCAGGCGCATGTCCAGCAGCAGCCAGGGTGAGAGACCCAGCTCCCGGGCCGCCAGCGCATAGCCCCGCTCATAGGAGGCATGGGAGGGAAAACAATATCCGGCGGCGGCGGGGCAGAGCCGGGCGGCGCACAGGGCGGCCACTGCGGAGATGAAGCCGTCAATCACCACTGGGATGCGGCAGCGGGCCGCTCCCAGAAACACTCCGCACAGGGCCGCCAGGTCGAAGCCGCCCACCTTGGCGAGCACATCCACCGGATCAGCGGCATCCGGAGCATTGCGGCGCAAGCTCTCCGTGATCACCTGCTTTTTGCGCGCAAAGCTCTCATCCGTGATTCCTCCGCCCCGGCCGGTCACCGTCTCCACCGGCGCGCCGGTGAGGGCGGACAGCACGGCGGCGGAGGTGGTAGTGTTTCCGATTCCCATCTCTCCCGTGCCCAGCCCTTGTATTCCGTCCGCCTGGGCCTGCGCCGCCAGGGCCGCGCCGGTCAGGATGGCCCGAAGCGCCTGCTCTCGGGCCATGGCGGCCCCATAGCGGATGTTTTGGGTCCCTTGGGCAATTTTCCGGTCGAGGATCGCCGGGCATTCATAGGGACAGGCGATGCCCATATCCACCACCTGCACCTCATCGCCAAACCAGCTTGCAAGGGCGGACATTCCGGTTTTCCCACGGGTCATATTCACCGCCTGAGCGGCGGTGACGGACTGCGGCGCGGACGCCACCCCCTCCTCCACCACGCCGTTGTCGGCACACAGGACCAGAATGCGGCGGTGGTCCAGGCGGTTGTGCACCCGTCCGGTGATGCCGGACAGCCGGACAGAGATCTCCTCCAGCTTCCCCAGGCTGCCGGGGGGCTTGGCCAGCCGGGACTGGCGGGAGCGGGCCGCCTCCATGGCGGCTTCATCCAGCGGTCGGACTGCGGCAAGCAGCCGCTGCAACTCCGATTCCATATGCTCACCTCCGCAAAAAGCCGCGCTGCAGCAGCCAGTTCACCGACGGACCGGCCTCGACGCTCTCGATGGTCAGGGTGGATCCGGGCGCTTTGCATATTAGTTCTGTCAGACATTTCTCCATGTCGATGGTTCCCGTCCCCAACGGAGCGTGCAGGTCCCGGTCCCCCTCATTGTTGTGGAGGTGCACATGGGACAAATAAGGGGCGCAGCAGGCGATCCACTCGGATACAGGAACGTTTGAGGCGCTGGAGTTGGCGTGCCCCACATCCAAGCACAGTCTAAGCCGCGGATCGTCCACACGGCGGATGATTTCGAGCAAAAGGCCGGGCTCATCCTCCATGACGTTTTCCATACAAAGCAGTGCATCCGCCGGAACCTCCCGGAGGAATTCCGTCCAGAACTCCACGGAACGCTCGGCAAACCAGGTTTTATCGTAGACCAGCGGGATATAGCCTGAGTGGACCACCAGCCTGTTGATTCCATAGGCGCCGGCCAGCGCGATCCCCTGCCGGTAACGTTCCCAGGCCAACCGGCGGGCTCTGGGATCGATAGCCGCCGGGCAGAGCTCGTTGAAGGGGAGATGAAAGGCGGCGCGGTCCGTCCGGGCCAGCTCGCGCCGCACGGCGGCGTCGGCCTGCGCAAAGCCGTCGTCCATATTGCTGGCGGTGCAGTATTCCGCGATCTCCAGCCCCAGACCATACCTGGCCGCCAGCGCTTCCGCCTCCTCCGCCACCGTTGAGAGATACCAGTTTTGGTTTTGGACCATATCCACCCTCTTTTCTTTCTCTGCAATCATAGCACAGGAGCCGGACGGTATCAAGTAACGGCGGACCTTTCAAAACCCTCTTGCCAAAATTTTCATTTCCAATCACATCGTTATCTCCGGAGGTAATATGGACGCGCCAAGCTCCCCGCACTGCTGCATAACCCGACAACCGCTTCCCGTGGAATATCGTCAAGCTATCATCGTCCTGCGCACGGGCGTCGCCATCGCACCCACCCTTTTGAAAAACAGCCCGCCTCCCTGTTGGAAAAGGCTGGTAAATACCGCGGCTGAAAACAACAAAAAGACAGGTAGTTACCGCCAAACAGCGCACTTCTGACAAAATTCAATACGCAGGAAAAAGCACAACTCGACGAGTTGTGCTTTCAGCCTGTCGAAAAAGGCCAACGCCTTTTTCGACAGGCTGAGGCGGCCCCACAAAAGTGGGGCCGCCAACTCAGATTCCCTTAGCAGCCGACGCCAAAATACCGGCAGAGAGCCTCCCAGATGGAGCCGCAATTAAAGTTATTGCCAGTGAAGCAAAACATGGGTTAAACCTCCTTATAAGTATTGGTCTCGCGAAGACGCTTTAATTGTAACCATTTTGTAACTATTTTTCAAATGTAATATTTTCCGGTACCCAACCGGACCATCTTATGATAATCCAAACTACATTATCCAGGTGGGTAAAATGTAAATATTGAATAAAATCTATGCGGGGGAACATCTACATTATGATGCTCCCCCGCGTTATTATGGTAAATTATCTTATTTTCCACCCATCATCAGCCTGCCAATTGTCCCCGGCCCAATACAAAATATCAGAAGAATCTTCTCTGTTCAAATATGTATGAATTTCCAACCCTTGCAGGGGAGAATCCTCTATATCAACGATTTTTGTGGTATCTTTGATTGATTCTTCATTTGGAAACGCTTCTCCAGAATTCATAACAATGCCTTTTGTCGTGTCCATGCGGATAACGCTGATTGGTTCTGGGGCCGTTCCAACGGGGAAAACATCCAACGCAAAAATGTTTACTGCGCCATAATTGCTCCCCGAGACGGGAACTTCCAGAACAATCGCATCCTTATCTTTTGAAAACAGTTTTCCTGTCAAAAAGTTATATGGCCCACATACAGGGAAAACATTCGCCACAGTTTCTCCTGTCCCCAAATGGATACGGAGTACAGTTATCTTCTCGTTATATTCTCCGTATTCAAAAATACTTACATAGGCTTCGTCATCTGCATTACCAATGCCATCCAAGTTCAGCCCTTGAAATAACTGTCCATCAGACTGGACTCCCTGTGCCCAAAGCGGCTCTGCATCTGTTTCAGTAAAATAATATTGCTGTATGTCGGATTGGCCAATATCAGCTTCTTTACCACAGGCAGCCAGCATAAAAACGCAAAGAATGGCCATGACAAAAGGAAAAATCCTTTTCATTTTTCAATAACACCTCTCTCTTGTGGTCACTACAATTCTAATAGGTGTAGTATAAAAAGCAAGGGCAGAACTATAATTTCCACCCTAAGGGAGGGAACGAAGTTTACTCCCTTGTTGTTAGATGCTCATCTGAAATTAGTGAATCGTACCAGGTGCATAGGGTCCATAAATGGATGTCAAGAACCCATCATCGTCTAAGGTTATCTCCAGGAAGGAATCGTCTGCAAGTGTCAGTTTGATCACTCCCTCATACTGCGCTGGGCCGATGGACACAACCTCGCCGTAGTCAAAGTAACTGCTTTTCCGATACCACCATAGGGCACGCCGTTCCTTCGTCATGTCCGTCCATTCGCCGGGGAGGTCCACCGCATCCTTCCGCAGAGGCGACCAGGGCGCCCACTCTGACTGCCACTGTAGGTTTACGCTGGGGATAAATAGGCTGTAATCCACAAGCTCCCATCTGTTGTTGTAGTTTGGCAGATCGTAGCTCATGTAGAAAAAGCTCCGATGATCTCCGTCCCGGTCGATGGCGACCTGCTGGGATTCTATGCCGCCCCAAAGATAGCAGCGCTCCGGGCGGTATCCCGACAACGCCTCCAGTTCCTCCAGCAGAAGGGCCCCCTGCTCCCGCGCGGTGGGCATCGGAGTCCCTTCCGGCGTCCAACCGGCCATCTCATCGGGGCGCAGCTCCATAAAGGTCACAGTGGTGCCGCCGATGGCCCCGCCCTGTGTGCGGGTGTCCTTGACGCCGTCTCTTCGCCAGAGAAAGCCGGGGGAGAGGCGGTCGTACACCGGGGCGTATTCGTTCAGATACCACTTGGTGCCCAACTCATAGGAAAAACCAAAGGCTCTGCCCGGCTCATAAAACAGGAAGAAACAGTCCTCCGGCACCAATAGCTCGTCCATTTCCTCCGGCAAGGTATACATACAGTATCCGTCTGGCAGGCGGTCGTAGATCTGGTAAGACTTGCGGGGGACTTCGCCCTCCGGCTTGGCCACAATTTCCAGCTCCCCGTCCAGGTCAAGGTCTGCCATACCCGCTAAATGCTCCGTGATATGAAAGACTATCCTGGGTTCCTGGTCGATAACGGAGAAGAACACCGCCTGGTCATCACCGCCGCAGCGCACCACAAAGCTGGGATAGCCCAGAACGTTTCCGGCGAAGGTGGCCCAAGAGCCGTCCTCGTTCCATACAAGCCCCTCCTCGTCGCAGCGAAACAGCACGTTCCAATCTTGCCCGCCGCCCCGTCCAAGGAACCAGCAGGTGGGGCCGTCGTAGGGCTCCTCAGTCCGAACCAGGGCAAGGGTGCAGTTCTCCTCCATTTGCACCTCCGACTTCACCTCCCAACCCTCGGAGAGGTATTTCTCCGGGGGCCCCCAGGGCCGCAGGCGGTCGAAGTCCGCCAGGTCGGTGCGCTCTAATTCCAGATGGTCGGGCCACTGATAGTATTCCAACTGCCGGGCAAGGCGTTCTTCCTCACCGGGAGATGACAGGGGCATATCAAACAGCACCGTTCCATCCTCTTGGGTAGGAACGGTTACCGCCACGTCTACCGCTCCCTGCGGGGTCTGAAAGGCCATGGTGACCTGTTTGTTTCCAGTTGACATTTCTTCCTCATTGGAAGTAGACGACCGTTGCGCGGTAAACCAGCCCAGAGAGAAAACCATCGCAAGTGCGACCACTCCCACAATGCTCGTCAATAAAATGCACTTTTTCGATATTTTTGGAGTAGAAGGCGGTTCCCGCTCCTCCTCTTTGAGCAATTCAGCCAGCGTACCGGCAGGAAGATCAAGCGCCGCTTCGATGCCTTCCAGGTTTCGCGGGGTGGGGACAGATTGACCCATCTCCCATTTGGACACCGCCTGTCTGCTGACGCCAAGTTCTTCCGCCAATCGCTCCTGGCTCATGCCCTTTTCTTCTCTGGCCTGACGAATCGCAGTTCTCAGCATAGACACCGCTCCCTTCCTGTCTTGCCTTAATTATAGCAAGTGGCCCCGGTTGCGTCTACAAACTTTCTCGCAACCAGAACAGTTGCGGGAAAAAGCAGTGGGAACATCGTAGAGATGTCCCCGCCCTGCTCATTATCCTTGCTCGTCCCTGCCTGCCTCTTGTTGTACTTTCCACTCGGCAAACTCCCGTTGCCCTTCCTCGCTCTCGAAAAAGGCTTGAATCTCCGGAAGCAGGGCACGGGCGAGAGATTCTACCTCGTGATACGGAATCCCCGTCCCGTAGTCAGGAAGATAGCTTCTGATACAAGCTGATTCTCTTCCTTCGCACATCACACGCCAAAGAGAAGGCCCCTCGTGCCAAAAACGGCCTACATCTTGCAGCAAGCAAGATGTAGGCCGTTTTTCTTTTCCGCGAGACCCATGCCGCCGTTCCGGCCGCTTTCAAATCGTATCATTCCGCCGCCTTCAGCAGTTGCCTGGTATAGGGGTGCTGCGGGTGGTCAAAGAGTTCATCCACCGTATTCTGCTCCACGATTACGCCGTCCTTCATCACCAAGACCCGATTGCAGATCTGATAGACCACGTTTAAATCGTGGCTGATAAACAGATAGCTCAGGTCAAACTCCTTTTTCAAATCCACCAGGAGCTGCAGGATCTGCGCCTGAATGGTCACATCCAGTGCGCTGACCGGCTCGTCCGCGATGATGAGCTTGGGGCGGGTGATCATGGCCGCGGCGATAGAGACCCGTTGGCGCTGCCCACCGGAGAGCTCCCAGGGACGGCGGGAGGCAAACTCTCCTCCCAGACCGATCTTATCCAGCATGTCCAGCACGGCGGCCCTGCGCTGTGCCCCCGTCATGCCCCCTGCCACCCGCAGCGGCTCTTCCAGTATCCAGCCGATGGACCGGGCCGGATTCAGGCTGCTGAAGGGGTCCTGAAAGACCATCTGGGGCCGGACCGAGTGATGCACGATCTCTCCGTCGTAGTCCTTGAGCATCCCCAGGATCGTGCGGGACAGCGTGGTCTTTCCGCAGCCGCTCTCCCCTACCAGGCCCAAAATCTCACCCTGTCCGATGTCAAAGGTGACATCCTTCAAAATCTGTCTGCGGGGCCCCTTGTGGCTCAGGATCGAGTGGTCCTGGCGGTAATAGCTGTTCAGGTGCCGAACTTCCAGCACCGGTCCCCTGGCCATGGACCATCCCTCCTTCTGCTCAGGTCAGTTTTCGGTTCCGCGTGGGAATCGCGGCGATGAGCCGTCTGGTGTATTCCTGCCTGGGATTTTGGAAAATATCCTGCACCAGGCCGGTCTCCACCAGGTGTCCCCCCTGCATCACAGCCACCCGGGTACACAGCTTCTGCACCACGTGCAGGTTGTGGCTGATGAACAAAATCGCCATGCCGTGTTCCCGATTCAGCTTTTTCAGCAGCTCTAGAATCTGCGTTTGAATGGTCACGTCCAGGGCGGTGGTGGGCTCGTCGGCCAGCAGCAGCTTGGGGCCGCTGATGATGGCCGAGGCAATCATCACACGCTGGAGCATCCCGCCAGAAAGCTCGTGGGGATATTTTCGATATAGGCTCTCCGGATCGGGCAGCTCCGCCTGGATCATGGCCTCCAGCGCCCGCTGCCGCCGTGCCTCCGGCGAGAGGCGGGCGTGGACCCGCAGGCTCTCCTCCACCTGCGGCCCGATGCGCAGCACCGGGTTCAGGCTGGTCATAGGCTCTTGAAAGACCACGGCCAGATCATCGCCCTGAATCTTCCGCAGCTCTTCCTCCGGACATTGGAGGATTTCCCGCCCCCCCAGCTTGATGCTGCCGCTTACTTCGGCCTGCCGCCGGGGCAGCAGCCCGCTGATGCTCATGGCCGTTACCGATTTTCCACTGCCGCTCTCCCCTACCAGGCCCAAAATCTCCCCTTCCTCCAGAGAAAAGGAGACGCCGTCTACGGCGTTGCGGCCCTTTGCCGCGATGTGAAAATGGACCCGCAGGTCCTGAACGTTCAAAAGCTCTGCCATGCTTCCACCTCAATTCCGGCGGCCGCGCTGCTGGAGTCCCTCGCTGAGGAGGCTGAACCCCAGAATCAGCAGCACGATGGTGCCCCCGACGCTCAGCGCGTACCAGGGGGCGCTTCTCAGATAGGTCTGGCTGTCGTTGAGCATGGAGCCCAGACTGGCATGGGGCGGCTGAATGCCAATTCCCAGAAAGCTCATGCTGGCCTCGCTGAGAATGGCGTTGTTGAAGCCGATGGTGATGGCAGGCAGCAGCACGGAGAAGGTGTTGGGCAGGATGTGGGAAAACAGGATGCGGGCATCGCCTACCCCCATCAGCTTGGCGCTTTGGATGTAGTTCAGATGCCGGCACCGGGCAAACTCGCCCCGGACGATACGGGCGAAGCTGGGGATAAAGAGGATGCCCAGCGCCAAAATGATGTTGTAGGTACCGCTCCCCACCACGCTGACAATGACCAGAGCCAGCAGGATACTGGGAAAGGCGGTAATGGAGTCACAAACTCGGGTCAGGATCACGTCGGCCGTACCGCCATAGTAGCCGCACAGGCTGCCAACGAGAATACCGGCCAGGCAGCCGATGGCCACCACGCTGACAGCAATCAGAAAGGACGTGCCCGCCCCCTGGAGCACCCGGCTGAAGATATCCCGGCCAAAGTTGTCGGTGCCCAGCAGATGCTGCAGGGAGGGCGCCTGCATTTGGGCGGAGGCGTCCATCTGGGTAGGACTGTAGGGGGTCCAAATGTACCCCATCAAAATGAGCAGCGTCATCACCAGCGAGATGCCGCCGCCGATATAGAAAAAAGAGTTCCTTGCTTTTTTCATAGAAATGGTCCCTCTCAGCGCAGTCGGATGCGTGGATCGACCAGTTGATAGAGCAGGTCTGCCACAAAGTTCACTACAACAATCCAGGCCGCCAGAATGACCACGATGGCCTGCACCACAGGAAAGTCGCGGTTGGAGATACTGGCCAGCAGCAGCCGGCCCACGCCGGGGATGGTAAAGACCTGTTCAATAATGATGCTGCCGGTCATGATCTCGGCAGCAGAGACGGCTAAAAAGGTGATGACAGGAATCAGGGCATTTTGCAGCACATGGCGCTGCAGGATGGCCCGGCGGCTGTTGCCGCGGCTCTGGGCCGTGCGGACATAATCCTGGCCCAGCTCGTTGAGAATGGCGCCCCGCAGCATCTTCACCGTCATGGCGATGCGGGGAATGGCAATGGATAGGGCGGGAAACAGAAGATAGGCAATACAGGCGCCCCAATCCTGAGTATAGGAGACAAAATTGCCCGGGGTAAAAAGCCGGAATACGATGCCGAACAGGAAACAGGCCAGGATGCCGATGAAGAAGGAGGGGATACTCATCACCACCTGATCGAAGGCGGTGATGAGCCAGTCCAGGGCCTTGCTACGGACGCTGCCCGCCAAAATGCCCAGCGGGATGGACAGAATCACGGTAAAGGCAAAGGAAAGGATCGTCAGGATGGCGGTGATGGTCAGCTTTTCCGAAAGCATCTCCCCCACCGGCATGTGATAGCTGTAGCTGGTACCCATATCTCCGGTCAGGAAGGCGGTCAGCCAGTTCCAATAGCGCACAGGAACGGGCTTGTCCAGCCCCAGCTCCGCCCGCAGAGCGGCCACTGCCTCCGGCGTGGCCTCGGTGCCCAGCATCTTGGTAGTTGGATCGCCGGGAATGACCTGAAAGGCGAGAAAGGCGAGGAGTGAAACGATGAACAATGTAATAATGAGAGTGAGGAATTTTTTCGCGACATATTTCATCTCCCCGCCTCCTCTCGTTTCATATTCCGGCTTTACGCGGCAAAGTAGAGTTTCGCCATGTCGATCACATAGAGGGGATAGAACTCATACCCCTCCAGCGCCGGGTCCATAGCCACGAAATCGGCCATGTCCTGGAGATAGACATTGGCGGCGGTATCGCTGAGGATCTTCAGGCACTGCTTATACAGGGCCGTCTGCTCCTCGTCGTCGGTGGTGCTCTGCGCGGCGGCAAAGGCGGCGTCATAATCCGGATTGTTGTAGTTGATCATGTTCTTGTCGTTGTCGCTGACCCAGCGGGCCAGCATGCCGCTGGCGTTCAGGGTGCTGGAGTCGAAGCCCACCACCGTGGACTGGAAGTTACGCCCGCCGTATACGTCGTTC
Organism: Intestinimonas sp. UBA1698; assembly: GCF_002320075.1. NCBI lineage: Bacteria > Bacillati > Bacillota > Clostridia > Eubacteriales > Intestinimonas > Intestinimonas sp. UBA1698. The sequence continues at coordinate 114,096 of NZ_DCJO01000033.1, forward strand.
ACCCAGGTGTTCCAGTCCACCTTTTGGATGTCCGCCGTGACGCCCACCGCCGAGAGCTGCTGGGCCAGCACCACAGCGGTGTCCACGTGGGGCTGGTAGTTGCTGGGTACCGTGATGGTGAAGGTGAACCCGTCGGGATAGCCCGCTTCCGCCAGCAGCGCCTTGGCCTTCTCCGGATCGTGGGGATAGGCATCAGCCAGAGAGGCGTCAAAGTACTTGCCGAAAGACGGATACATGGAGGACCCCACCTTGGTGCCGTGGCCATCGGAGGTCAGGTCCAGCATGGCGTCCACGTCCACCGCATAGCACAGGGCCTGGCGCACTTTCACGTTGTCGAAGGGGGCCACCGCGTTGTTCAGGTAGATGGCCTGCACCAGGTTCATGGTGCCCTCCAGCACCTTATAGCCGTTGGACAGATTGTTGACCTGATCCATGGTCAGATGGGCCACCAGGTCTAGGGAGCCGCTGTCCAGCGCGGTGAACAAAGCCGTGCCGTCCTCATAGATCTTGTAGGTCACCTTGTCCAGATGGGCGGGCTCTCCATAGTATTCCGCGTGCTTCTCCAGAATGATGTTTTCCTGGACGCTGCGGGAGATATACTTGAAGGGGCCGGTCCCCACCGGCTTGGTGGCCTGGTCGGCGTAGTCGGCGGGCACGATGTACACGCTGGCCACATAGCTTAGGAAATCGCTGTTGGGCGCGCTGAGGGTCATGGTAATCTGGTTTCCGTCCACCACCGTATCCGTGACAGCAGAAAGCGCCGTCACCACGGCGGAAGTCACCGAGGTAGCGGCGCAGGTTTCAAAAGAGTAGAGCACATCGTCCGGCGTGCAGGTCGCGCCATTGTGGAAGACCACACCGTCACGCAAAGTGAAGGTGTAGGTCAGTCCATCTTCCGACACTTGGTAATCGGAGGCGACTGCACAGACGTAGTTTCCGTCCGAGTCGGGCTTGACAAGGCCCTCAAAGACGTTAAACATGACTTCTCTAGTTCCTGCGGCCGTCATTTGATACGGGTCAAGACTATCATCCAGGTCCTGGGCGATGCCCACGGTGAGTTCGTTCGCGTGGACCGCCCCGGAAGAAGGCGTAGTTTCGTCGCTGGGGGCGGGCGTCTGAGTCGTTGCTCCTCCGCATGCGCTGAGTGAACACGCCAGAGCGGCCGCCGCCAGGAAAACTGCAAGAATACGTTTTTTCATTGCTGATTCTCCTTCCGCCGTTTCCGAAGAGACGGCGTTACAACAAAATAACTTCTTCTCCCATTATTAAATTGTCGCGTCCTATTGTAGAGCATAACGGGCAAAATTACAAGTGCTCTTTTCAAAAATATCGGTGGAGCCGCATATTTTTCCGTTGGTCCACTCCTCCGTGCCCGGGGCGAAGGGCCGCAAAAAGGCGCAGAAGCCTCGGTCGGAGGCGCTTAAACCAGATCGGAGCATCTCCGTCGATGCACAGCCGGCTGTCTGGCTCAAGTCTGTTTTTGCCGTTTCAAAATCAACTGCCGGATGCCCAACGGGCATCCGGCAGTGTCCTATGTCTTTGGTTGGGGTCCCATAAACCGGGAGCTCAGCAGCGCCACCAGCGGGACCGTCAAAACGATGCCGATGGAGCCCGCCACACCCCGGATGACCTCGACGGCCATAGCATCGGTATTGGCGATCTGGATCAGGGGATAGTCATAGACCCGGAACAGAATCAGCATGTTCAGCGAGGCGCCGGCAAAAGCTAGGATCAGCGTATTTGCCATGGTGCCCATGGCGTCCCGCCCGATGTTCATACCGGAGCGAAACAGCTCCGCCCGGGTCAGGTTTGGGTTCAGCTCCCTCAGTTCATTGCAGGACGACGCGATGGACATAGCAACATCCATAACCGCCCCCAGAGAGGCGATCAGGATGCCGCTGACCAGCAGCCCGCTGATGTGCAGCTTCGAATCGCCGGCCCGAAGCACCAGTTCCTCTGCCTCCGACAGGTTGAATCCGTTCAATGGGGAGATGGTCCCGGCCAGGCCGGCAAAGATTCCCGCCGCCGCCACGCCGCCGACGCAGCCCAGCGTCGCGCACAGCGTCTTGCGGCTGAAGCCGGTGAGCAGAAGAAGGGACGCCGCCGTGGTCAGCGCCACCACGCCGATGGAGACCAGAATCGGGTCCGCCCCCCGGAGGATCAGGGGAACCAGCAGATACCACAGGCAGGCCAGCGTATAGGCCAAGCCCAGCAGCGCCATGGCCCCCTTCTTTCCCCCGATGAGGACGAGCAGCGCTCCAAACACCACCAGCAGTCCAGCCAGCACGAGTCCCCGGTCATAATTGGGCACCGAGATGATGTAGGGCTCCCCGTGATCGTCGTAGTCCAGGCGCACCACGATGCGCGTCCCCAGGCGGCAGTCCACGTTGGTATAGGCGTTGAGATAGTTGGAGGTCTCCAGGACCGTACCTTTGAACGGGCCGGTGAGCAGCTTCACCTCGATGTACTGTTCCCCCAACCGTCTGCCCTCGGTCCAGGTGTCCTCCGCACTGTGGTCCGCCAGCACATCCGTAACCCTGGCAACGGCAAACAGGCGTTTCCGGGCGGCCCGCGCCTCCCGTTCGCCTTCACCGCCCCGCAGAGCCGCGGCCGTGACGACCAGCACCGCCAGCAGGAGCAGGGCCGCGCCGATCTCCCAGACACGCCGCCCCTTCAACGGCTTTACCACAGGCTGTTTCTTCCCCTTTGACTGCTTCATGGTGTTCCCCCTCGGGCAGGAATGGCCGGGGCCGCCTCCCATGGGAGCGGCCCCGGCATGCAGGGATGGGATGCTTTTTAGGTCTGTTCCCGCTCAACGTACCGCATCAGCAGGGCGGCAAACTCGGAGCGGGCCGCCTGGTCCAGGGGCCGCAGGCAGCCGGCGGCGTCCCCCTTGAGCAAGCCCACACCCACGGCCCACCGGACGGCAGGGGCCGCCCATTCGCTGACCTGCCCCGCGTCCTTGAAGCCGATGAGATTGGTATCCTCCCCAACCGATACGTCCTCACCCTTGTACCGGGCATAGCGGTACAGGATGGCGGCCAACTGCTCCCGGGTGACCGGGTCGTTCACGCCAAACCGTCCATCGCCGTAACCCTTGGCGATCTCCCGGGCGGCGGCCCAGCTCACCCCTGTACCATACCAGGCCCCGGCGGCCATATCCCCAAAGGTGGCCGCTGTGCCGGTGTAGGTCTCGCCGGAGAGGCGGTAGAGCACCGTGGCAGTCATGGAGCGGGTCATCGGGTCATCTGGCCCGAAGGTGGTCCCGGACGTGCCCTGGAAGAGCCCGGCGCCATAGACATAGCACACCGCGTCGTAGTACCAGGCATCCTCGTCCACATCCAGGAAGGGCAGCGTCTCGTCCGGTTCGGGCTCCAACGGCACATCGGGGTTCGGAATGGTCTGCCCGGCGCTGGAGGAGCCGGAGGAGGGACGTTTGCACACGACATCCGCCCGGTCCCGGATGCGAATCCGCGGGAAGGGGCCGTCCGGAGCATTGAAGGTGTTGTCGTAGGACGCCAGGCCGGTCGCGGTGATTTTGCGTCCCACCCGCAGGTTCTGCACGTCCTGGCCCGTGGTGATATAGCCGTCAATGAACACGCGGGCCAGCTCGCCATTCTTATCCCGGACCATAATGGTCTGTACCAGGCCGTTGGCCTTCTCAAAGCTGGCCACCGTTCCGGAGATGGTCACCAGGCTGCCCAGGACACTGCCGTCGTTGAGCTGTCCGGCCGTGATCGTCTTGGGTTCCACATTGCCCTCCCCGACAGCTTTGATGGAGGTCACGGCAATCTGGCGTTCGCCCTGATAGGACGAGGTGGTGCCGGTGATGCGGACCCTGTCGCCAACCTTGTAGTCGCCAGCCACGGGGAAAGCGTTGATGCCGGCGGTGTCGTCCTGAACATAGATGCAGTCGAAGAAGGCGGTATCCTTGTCATAGCCGGAGGCATTGGAGGTGACCACGCCCTCGATGGTGAACTTGACGCCTTCGGACTCTGCCGCTTGGACATCCGCGATGGGAGTAATGGAAGTAGGATTGAGATACTGCACCAAATTCTCACAAATGGTGTAGTTGGCATAATTCTTTTCGGAACCGGAATCCTCGATGGTGGCCTGGACCTCAAAATTGGACATGAAGGCCGCGCCGGAGACGATGACCATGCCCCGGTCCGGCTGCCGCTCACTGGCCATCACCAGCAGGCGGTCGTCATTTTCGGCATAGGCATATTGGGGGATGCTGTCACCACCCAGCCCGTCTTTGTCCACGTCCACGGAATAGGTGGTGGCGTGGCCGAACACCACCGGGCTCACGGTCTCCGGGAGAGTATCAATTGGGTTGCCGGAGGCGTCCACCGCGTAGATGGAGGCGCCGCCGTAGTGGCTGAAGACCTGGGTATACATCCGGTCGAAGGGGTGGTTCGCATCAAATTCGACGTTTTCCGTCAGAAGGTTCTCCCAGTTGTAGCTGGAGAAGTAGAGCCTCCATTTGTCCACGCCGTCGGCGGCGCTGCGGACGTCGTCATACGTGGCGTCGTCGCTGATGCGCAGGCTGGAACCCAGCGCCGCCAGCAGCTCGTTCTGCGTCGCGGCCATGTGCTTGATATCCGGATTGCCCTGGATCACGTCATAGTTCTCATAGTTGTCCGACCAACCGGCCAGAATCACCATGCCGCCCGCCTCGTGGAAGGCCTTGACGGCGGCCAGCTCGGCCGGAGAGTAGGTCCTGGGGTCGCTCTGCGCATCGGCCAGACGACGGGAGGGGGCGGTAAAGATCAGCGCCTTGTATTTTTCGTTGGCGCAGGCGGCGATCAGCTCCTCGCTGGACTTGAGCTCCACCGTCCGCACACCGTAGCCCGCGGCCAGGTTGCCGAAGTTGCCCATGGAGTCCTTATAATTGCCCGCCACATACTCGTTGTAGTGGGAGGCGTCGATGCCGATATACACCAGCTTGGCGGAGTCCAGCACGTCCAGCGTCACGTCCATGGCGTATTCATATTCCACACCCTTCTGCTCCATCAGGACCGTCACGGTGATGGTCATGACCTTGGCAGTCGTCGGGGTATACCGGAACGGGATCTGGAGCGACCCAGAGGCGGGGACCGTGTAGCCGGCGGCGTCCACGCCCAAGGTCTCGCCGCCGCTGGTGTAGTTCACCGATTTGACGGTGGCGTCCGCGCTCTCGCTGTTGAACAGAGTGGTGGTGATGGTCAGTTCCTCGTCGGTAACGGGGGTGGAGGTGCCGCACACCACGCTGGAGATGCCCAGCTTCAGGGTCTCGCCCACCCAGACCGGCGCGGTGACCGCCATATCCCCGTCACCCTCGGTGACGCGGATGTAGTAATAGCTGTATGTGGGGTCCAGGGTGCAGCTCAGCAGGCCGGAGGCCAACTCAGCGGGGTCATCCCAGGCATAGGCCACCCGGCCGGAGTTGACGATGACCTCGACCTTGGAGATAGAGTCCGTCCGGTCGGGATCGGAGACCTGAACGCTGAGGTTCAGCTCTTCCGGGATCTCCTCAAGGATGGAGCCCAGCGGCTGCTCGTTGACCGTGTAGTAGATCTCCAGGTTCTTGTCCTCCGTGGCGTACATCCGGTGGTTGCGGATGGCCTCGTAGATGCCCTGCTCGCTGAAGTCGTCGGTGAGAATGACGTCTCGCGCGTCATTGGCGTTGCCCCACTTGCCCTTGTGGTTGTCCTGGTTATTGGTGGGGGCCACATGCCAGCCCTTATCCAGCGCCATAGTGTAATACTCATAGCTGGGGTAATAGCCGCCGGCACCGATGGCGCCCTCGCCGTTGCCCACCTCCACCATATACATCCGGCTGTCAATGAGGGCATCCCAGTAAGAGAAGTCGGAGAAGGTGCCGAAAGTGGAGCCCGGATGGTTGAACTGGGACAGGGAGTCCACGCCCTCCGGCTGACTCAGCAGGGCGTAATAGGCCTTCAGGCCCGCGTCTTCGGTCTTGTTGTTCAGGGCCGTGTTGTTCCGGGACACGATACCCTCGGTATTGAAGGTGTTGATGTGGCCGGGGCCGCCGGACCAAGTCATCTCAAACCCGCCCAGAGCGATCTTGCCGTTGTTCTCGGCGTTGAAGGCGTCGATGGCCGTCTTGTAGGAATTCCAGGTCTCCTGGCTGTATGCGGTGGCCAGGCTCATATCATAGAGGGCCCCTTCCGGATTGGCCGCGCCGGACTTGTCAAAATAGTTGGAGTGGTCGGTGAAGGCCACAAAGTCCACGTTGGCGCTGTCTGGCAGGTTGGCCACATAGCTCAGGGCGGACTCCAGCGTGCCGGAGCCGTCGGAGTACTGGGTGTGGGAGTGGAGCTGGCCGAAGTAGAGCCGCTCGGTGGACTGCCCCACCGTGAAGCTCCAGGTCTTTCCGGAGGACTTCCCGTCCGCGCGGGTGACCGTAACCGTGGCGGTATACCGCCCGTCTGTCAGGTCGGTCTCCGGGATGTAAACCGCCTTGCCGCCGTCCACGGTCATGACCGCCTCATCCAACGCCGTACCGCTGGACTTCAGGGTCAGCACAGCGACCGGGGCCTCTCCCCCGTTGCTGAACTCAGCCGAAATAACGGGCCGCTTCTCCGCCCCGGTCTCCGCGCCGGCCGCAGGCGTCACCGCTCCGATGACGGGTTCGTCCTTGACGGCGACGATAGCGGTCCCGGAAATGGCCGTGCCCTTGGTGTCCTGACCGGTCACGGTGATGGTGATGCTCTCGCCGTTGACTGCATCCACGGGAATGGTATAGGTGCCGTCCCCGTTGGCGGTGAGCACGGTCTCCCCCGCCTTTACGGTGAGCCCGGCCTCAGACACGCCGAACACCGCGTCCACGGTGAAGGTAAAGGTATACGACTGGCCCACATAGGCGTCCGGCAGGGTCCCAAACACGACCTGGGGGAGATTGACTACGCCGTCAGTCACCTTCACGCCGTCCGCCACAGGGTAGAACTGGAACGTATAGATGTCCTTGTCGGTGACGTTGTACATGCTGTAGGTCTTGTAGGCTCCGGCATAGTATTCCAGGTACTGGCTGTACTTGCCGTTAAACTTGGCCGTCCGGCTCTCCAGCGTAAAGCCGCCGTTGTACTCCGCCAGCGTCCAGTCGGCATCCTCCGCAGCCTCCTGCTGGTAGAAAGCGTTGTTGCCGGTGCCGTTGGAACAGAGGTAGCCGTCATGGGCCGTCTTGAAACGGTAATAGTCTCCGTTCTTCTCTACCGTGAAGACCCGTCCGCCATTGGCCGCCGCAGCTTTTCCGTCCGTGAGCTCAGCCGCGGCGCTGGTAATGGAGGGGCTTCCTGTGTTGTCATCCTGCCCGGCCAGCACGCCCTGGGAGGAGTGGTTATACAGCACCACCTGATCGCCGGCAGCCGGGAGCGCGCCGCCGGGCGTCGGGATGTCTCCAGAAACCTTATAGAACGCCTGCGCAAAAAGGCTCTCCTTGTCAGCCGCGATGGTTCCATAGGCACTCCAATTACTCTTTTCCGCATACCACTCCAGGTACATACCGCGTGCCGCATTTTTAATGTAATAGCAGTTCTCCGTCTCTGCCTCAGAGACCTCCCAGGCGGTATTTACATCATCGAGAGGCGTACTGGAGTAGCTTGCTCCCATAGACAGTTTCTTGCCATCAGCGGTCGCAAAAGTATACGTGCCGTCCGCATTAACGCCCACCGTCCACACATCGGCCGCCGTAAAGCCGGAGAGCGTCCCCTCCGATATCGTCACGTCTGTGCCCATGTTATAGTACCCGTTGTAGGTCGTGGAAAGCGACTTGCCATTGGCAGGGTTGTAAATCACTACCCTGGCACCATCGGTCAACGGGCCCTCAGGTTCAGGATCGGGGTCGGGCGTGGGGTCCGGCTCACTGGAGCCTTCGTCCAGCTTATATAGGGTAAAGTCGGAGGGATATCCATCTGGATTGCCGGATACCGTTGCACTCTTATATGCCCTGAATTTGTTCTCCGATCCCTTATTGCTGGCCAATATCACCGTGTCCTCGCCATGTCCAGCAAACTGGAAGGTCCCTGTTTCAGAGCAGGTAACGCCCCAGCTATAGGCACCGGATTGGATGCCGTTATTATTTCCTCCCTTCGGAGCAATCGTGACTCCATTGCTGTCCGTCAGGGTCACCACAGAATCTCCTACCGTGATATCCCAGACCGTATTTGCAGCCGGATTCACCACTTGGTTGTCAGATGATGATGTAATGGCTTGGGCAGATACCCAAGTTCCATCCAAAACACCTGGTCCATAATCCGTACCGACTGCCATTACATACTTGCCCGTTACCAATTCCTCCATGGAACTGATTCTTGTGTATGTGCTGTCGCCCGTTGCCCAAGCCACCGCCGGCAGCATGGTCACGACCATCACCGCAGTCAGCAGCAGTGCCAGCATGCGGCGTCTGAGTCTGTTCATAGTGATCCTCCTCTGATTTTTCACAGTGATCCCTTCGGGGGTAATCCCAAAAAGAATATCCGGGGTTCTCACCTGCTCTAGCCCAGTACGCTTTGGCCCATCACTCCTCTGTTCAGTCAAATCGTCACTCATCTTCTGATCCATCCGTTCCTGTTCCTTTTAAACTGTTTCAAATTCAAGTTTTTATGTGCAGGTTCACCTCCAACTGTTACAATTTTACGAATTCAAATCCGTATAGATCTATTGTAACGTTAATTCCGGTTACATTCAATGTACTATTGTAAAATTTACACATATTTCTGTAAATTGCCGGTCAAGTTTTCGGCAAATCGATCGCCTTCAGCCGTCTGCACATCGACCCTCGGCCTGTCTTTCCCCGTCCATGGTCACTTTCCCTTGAAAACAGCCGTTTTTAGAGGTAGATTGAAACAGGGTGGTGGCCATATGAAGCGGCGCTCATTGTTCTTGGCATCCTGCTGCTCCTTCCATTTCTCTTTATTTTTCTGGCCTATGGCTCCTTCCGTTACCGCTACTGTGATTTTCCCGTAGACGGCGTGCAGGCGGATATCGATCAAAAGCGCGCTGAGCTCTCCCACTTCTTTTTCCGGCCCCCTTCTGGAGAAACGTGTAGAGAGGAAAAAAGCCGTGCCGTGGATGAAATCCATCCACGGCACGGCTTTTTGCTCTCAGAATTATCAGCGGACCGCCTTAACGGCATCAAATTCATCACAAATGTCCTGCGCCGGAGAGGCGGTAGCCAGGGAGACCGCCACGATTGCCACACAAGCCACCAGGAAGGCGGGCAGCAGCTCGTAGATATTCCAGGCCCCGCCGATGGGCCGCACCAGGTATTTCCACACAAAGACCATGACACCGCCCGTGATCATGCCAGCCAACGCGCCCCATTTATTGCTCCGCTTCCAAAACAGCGCAAAGAGCATTACCGGGCCAAAGGCGGCGCCGAACCCCGCCCAGGCAAAGGAGACGATGGTAAAGACCGAGCTGTTGGGGTCCCAGGCCAGCACGACACTGACCAGCGCAATCGCGATGACCGTTCCGCGGGCGACCAGCATGGAGGCTCTTTCGCTCATTTTGACATGGAAGAAGTCCTGAAGCAGGTCCTGCGACACGCTGGACGCCGCAGTCAGAAGCTGGGAGTCGGCCGTGGACATGGTACAAGCCAGGATACCTGCCAGCACCACCCCGGCTGTCAAGGCAAAGAACGCGCCGTGCCGGCTGAGCAGGTCAGCCAACTGAACGATCACAGTCTCCGACTCCGCGCTGGAGGAGAACACGGGAATCTTCCCGTTCAGGGATACGCTGTAGCCGATAATGCCGATGAGAATGGCCACAAACATGGAGATAACCACCCAGACGGAGGCGATACGGCGGGATATCTTCAGCTTGTTTTCGTCCCGGATAGCCATAAAGCGCAGGAGGATATGGGGCATCCCAAAATAGCCCAAACCCCAGGCCAGAGTGGAGACAATGCTCAATGCACCGTAGGTCGCCGCCTCACCCGTTGCCATGTTGTGTCCCTGGGCCAGGTTCAGATAACCGGGCAGAGCGCTGGCATTCTGCATGACTACATCCCAGCCGCCCGCCTGCTGGATGCCGAAAAAGACGATGACCACCAGGGCGATTGACATGACGATGCTCTGGATCAGGTCTGTCGTCGATACCGCCAGAAACCCGCCCAGGACCGTGTAGCCGATGATGACCACGGCGCCCACGATCATGGCCACATGGTAATCCACCCCAAAGAGGCTGTTGAAGAGGGTGCCCACCGCCTTAAAGCCGGAGGCCGTATAGGGGATGAAGAAAATCAGAATGACCACCGCCGCAATGCACGAGAGCACATGGCGGTCGTCCCGGTAGCGGCGGGAGAAAAAGTCGGGAATGGTGATGGCCCCGGTGCGGACCGAATAGCAGCGCAGCCGTTTGGCCACGATCAGCCAGTTGAGATAGGTGCCGACCGCCAATCCGATGGCGGTCCACCCGGGTTCCGCGATGCCGCTGAGATACGCCAGCCCCGGCAGGCCCATGAGCAGCCAACTGCTCATATCCGACGCTTCTGCGCTCATGGCCGTAACGATGGGTCCCAGCTTCCGGCCGCCCAGATAGAACTCGTGCGATGATGAGCCGCTGCCCTGCCGGCTGAAGTAAAAGCCCACATAGATCATAAGGATCAGATAGATGATGATTGCCGCGATGATACAGAATTGTGCCGTAGTCATGGAAGTCCCCCCAAACAAACATTACCGCAGTCACACCACACCCAAAGCGCGAAATACGGCGAAACAAGAATGGACCTATCATACCACGACCAAAAATAGACTGCAATGCAGAACAATGTATAGACTATAGTCTATACATTGTTCTGCATTCTTCTAAAAATCATTTGTTATTCTAAGATTACAGTTCCATACTGTTTTTAGGTTTTCTATCAGGCAATAACCCGCTCAAAAAAGAGGGAAGCACCTGAGATGCATAATCCCGCAGGGAATATTCCCCGCCGCACAGGCACCAATCGTACATCAGCGCCCGCTCGCACAGGGCGTAGAGCTTGACCATATCATTGACGCTGCGCCGGGTGGACAGCTCCCCGGCGGCCTGCCCTCCGGAGATGATACGCCGCAGCAGGCGGTAATAGGTCCGCTGGTGATCCAGCAGGTGCTTCGCCCCGCTGGTCACCAGTTGAGTGGACAGCAGTCGGGCCAGCAGATCAATGGAGACGCTGTTTTCGATCATACCGAACAGCTCGCTGTTGAGAAAAAGGAGCTGTTCCATTGCGGTCATGCCGGGGTCCATGGTCTCCTGCAACGCCTCGTACTTCTCGTCAAACAGATCGCTCAGTGTACTCAGAAGCGCGTCCTTGCCGTCAAAATAGTGATAGAAGGAACCCTTGGAGGTCTGAGACTGGTCAATGATCTCTTCTACTGTGGTGTGCTCGTAGCCCTGCTCGTAAAAGAGCTGCCAGGCTGCGCTGACGATCCTGCCCCTGGTATTGCGGGCGTTTTTCTTGGCCATACGTACATCCTCCTTTTTCTCCTTGATTATAGCGGTTTCGGTGACAAAGAGCAACCTTTCCGCCGTCCTGCGCGAAAAGGACCCGGCCCCCAGCCCAGTGCCATGAAGTTAAGATTTTTGCCGAACACGAAAAAGTACCCACCCTATTCAAAACAGGGTGGGTACTTGGGGGCGCATGCATGAATGAGCTGTGTATTCTATATGATGCCACATTTCATATCATGTTTCGGAAAATTATGGGCAAACCTGTTCGAAAACTGGAATTTTGCTATTTCATTTTTTCTTGGCACTCGCTACATTCTCTGTCGTGCATAGAAACAATGCCACCGCATTTAGGACAAGTATATTTGGCTTTCTGCTGTTCCATAAAATGTTCTAAACCATGCGCTTGAACAAAGCGGCTATTTTCTATAAGACTTGCTTGATACCGTTTGTGATAGCTTTTTTCTAAGTTTTTAATCAGCTTACATGAATATTCGGCACATTCAAAACAGTAGGACAGAGATTTTTCTTTGATACAGTCCTTTATTTTGCATTTGCGACAATGCTCTGGTTTTCCTTTATCGCTATTCAAGCAACCAGCGCAAGGTTTTTTATGGTAACAGTGCTTATAACAAACCTTGCTTTCTACAACTTCCAGGTTGTCTGTCTATCTTCTTGAACCACATTATATCATCGTTTCAACCGAAGTAAAAGGGGAAAAATAGACTTTTCCTACAAATCGCTGTACTTTAAACTACATTTCGTCGACTTGTTGTATTTTCTGGCTCTGTCGCAGCGTTTTTCCTGCCCTGTCAAGTTAGGGCGGTGACTTCGATACCGGCGATAGGTTCATGCTCTGCCGTTTCGCTTAACAGGAAGCGTAGAAAGATACCCCGCCGGTCATGGGTAGATGGTACACATCTGCCCATGACCGGCGGGGTTCACGCTTAATGACATTGCCCCCAGGGCGGGTCCTTTTGAAAATCGGTTCGATCACTGCAGGTCCTTGACCATGACCAGCTCGCCGATCCCGGGCTTTACCGCATCGGGAAGCGAGCCCAGCAGCCAGTATCCCCGGCTCCGGTAAAACGCCTGAGCCCCCTGATTGAAGTCGCTGACCATCAGCGTGACCCGCCGGGCGCCGGCCCGCAGGGCCATATCCTCCAAATGCTCCATGAGGAAGCTGCCCACACCCTGTCCCCGGAAGGTATCTCGGACACCGATCAAGCTCAGATAGGGGTACAGGCCGCAGAAGCCTGTCATCACCACCCGCATGGCGCCGGCCAGCTCGCCGTCCTCGCTTACGGCCAGGTACAGTTCGCCCTGCGCCGCCGCCCGCCGCAGGCTCAACTCCAGGCGTCCCGGATCCTGAAAGTATCGCTCGTAAATGGCGCTGTTCCGAAAAACTGCCTCGCAATCCGCCGGGAGCTCCGACGCCGCACGTTCCAGCCTCAAATGCACGTCGCTTCCCTCCCCGCTGGCAGCGACAGCTTGCCCATGACCGCCGCTTCCCGGGCCCCTGTTACACTGGGAAGGGTGTTGGGTCTCTCGCGGACGCAGCAGTCTGCCAGAAGCGCAAAGGCCACGGCCTCCTTGGCGTCGCTGCTCCAGCCCAGATCCTCCTGGGTCCGCACCGCCACCCCGCGGGGGGCGAAGCGGCGCTTCAGAAAGCCCAGCAGCGTTTGATTGTAGCTGCCTCCCCCGCCGACAACAATCTCGCTGGCGTGATACCGCTGGTGCACATACCGCTCGTAGGCGTCCACAATAGACCAGGCCGTCAGGTCGGTGACCGTGGCCACCAGATCGGCGTCGGAAAGGGGATGGGTCCTCCGCCACTCCAGAATCCGGGCCGTGTACTGCTCTCCGAACAGCTCCCGTCCCGTGGTCTTGGGCAGCGGCCGGGTATAATAGGGCTCCTGCTGAAGCTGGGCGAGCAGCTCCGGGTCCACCCGTCCCCCTGCGCCCAGACGGCCACCCTCGTCAAAGGTCTGACGCCCTTCGGACAGGGCGGTCACCACCGCGTCGATGATCATATTGCCCGGACCGGTATCGAAGGCATAGACCTCTTCCGGCTTTGCCGCCGCAGGCAGAACCGTCATATTTCCAATGCCGCCGATGTTCTGGAGCAGAATGGTCTCCTTCTCGCGGCGGTAGAGCAGGTATTCGGAAAAGGGCACCAGAGGGGCGCCCTGGCCCCCCACCGCCATGTCGGCCACCCGGAAATCCGACACGGTCGGGATTCCGGTCCGCGCCGCGATCACAGAGCCCTCCCCGATCTGCACCGTATAGCGGATGGGGTAGCCGTCCTTCCCGCAGGGGGACGGCTCATGCCAGATCGTCTGGCCGTGGGAGCCAATCACGTCGATATCCTCCGGCCGCAGTCCGGCCTTCCGGATGGCCGACAGGGCGGACTGGGCGTAAAGCTCCCCCAGGAGGAAGTTCATATAGCCAACCTTGTCCACGGTGGCCGTCTCCGGGCGGAACAGGGCAAAAATCTGCTCCCGCACCGCCGGAGGATAGGGCTGGTTTTCAAAGGCCAGCAGCTTCACCTGCGGCTCTCCGGCGCTCCCGCCGATCTCCACTACAGCGGCGTCTACGCCGTCCACCGAAGTGCCGGACATCATGCCGACCACCCGGCGGACCGGCTTTTTCTGGATCTCCCGCAGCATCACCGTCTGCCCCCTTCCGCGGCCTGAATCGCCTGGGCCAGACGCCCGCCGCACTGCTCCAGCAGCGCACGGGCCGCCCCGGCGTCCAGGCCGCCTTTCAGCATCAGAATGGCCAGCTTTACATGCCCGCCGGCCTGCTCCAGATACCGGCCGGCCGTCTCGGGGGCCGCGCCGGTGGCGTGGATGATCAGACGGCGGGCCCGGTCCTCCAGCTTCTTGTTGCTGGCCTTCAGGTCCACCATCAGGTTGCCATAGACCTTGCCCAGCTTGATCATCGAGCAGGTGGTCAGCATATTGAGGACCATCTTCTGGGCGGTGCCCGATTTCATTCGGGTGGAGCCGGAAATGACCTCCGGCCCCACCAGTGGAGCGATGGTCACATCGCAGAGTCCTTCCAGCCGGGAATGTGCGTTCGTGCACAGCCCGATGGTGACGCTTCCCCGCTCCTTTGCCCGGCCCAGCGCGGCCAGGACATAGGGCGCGCTTCCGCTGGCGGTGATCCCCACTACCGCGTCGGCGTTGCCCACCTCCAGGCGGTCCACCAGGGCGATCCCGTCGGCCTCGCTGTCCTCGCACCCCTCCACTGGGTGCCGCAGCGCCGTGTCGCCGCCTGCGATATAGCCCTGCACCAGATCCGGGTCCACTCCAAAGGTGGGCAGACACTCCGACGCGTCCAGCACGCCCAGACGTCCGGAGGTCCCGGCCCCCAGATAGATGAGCCGCCCCCCCTTCTGAAAGCACTGATAAATCAAATCCACCGCCCGGGCGATCTGATGCCGCTCCGCGGCCACCGCCCCAGCCACCAGGGCGTCCTGACGGTTGATCAGGTCCACCATTTCCTCCGTCGAACACAGGTCGATGTTCCGGGTATCCTCATTGATGCCCTCCGTCGTCAGCCCTGCCAGATAGTCATCCATGCCACCACCTCCAACTCGTTCCCTCTCAGACTATCTTATCCATTCGGCTCTGTCAATAATATTTCGCATTCTTTGGTGAATTGTTGAAATATAATTTTAAAATATATGGACTTATGCCCTTAACTTTGCTATACTGAATAAAAAGCACGGGAGAGTTATTGCTATGGGTTGTACACTTTTGATTAAGGAATGCCTGAACAGCCTGACTGAGACTGAGCAGCGGCTCGGCTGCTATCTGTTGGACCACACCTCCGAGGTCATCCATATGAACGCCAAGGAATACGCCTCGGCCTGCGCCTCGTCCCCGGCGGCGGTGGTCCGCTTTTCCAAGCGGCTGGGCTTCAAGGGCTTTACCGCCCTGAAGCTGGACCTGGCTCGGGAGTCCGGGCAGGGCGATGTGGACGATTTCCAGGCCGTCATCCGGGACAACGACGATATGGAGACCATCGTCCGGAAGGCGGAGCGCATCCACCTGCAAAACACCTCCCTTACCTATCAGATGCTCAACGTTTCTATTCTCTCCCAAGCAGTGGAGGAAATCTGCGCCGGCCGACGTATCCACCTCTTCGGCGTGGGGGCCTCGGGGCTGCTGGCCATGGACTTTCTCTACAAATCCTCCCGCATTGGCATCCCCGCCACCTACCACGCCGACGCCCACACCAACCTGGCCACCGCCTCTCTGCTGGGGCCCGAGGACATTGTCATCGCCATCAGCTACAGCGGCGAGACCCGTGAGACCGTGCTGGCCGCCAAGGCCGCCAAGGAGCGCGGCGCCAAGGTGATCGCCATCACCCAGGCCAACCGCAACACTCTGTCCCGGATGGCCGACTATCCCCTCTTCGTCCCGGGCGAGGAAAAAGAGCTGCGCGTCGGCGCCATGACCTCCCGCACCTCCGGTCTGCTGATCCTGGATCTGCTGTACCTGGGCATCGCCAAGCACGATCCCCAGCGGACCGAGGAAAATCTTCGCCAGACCCGGGACCTGATCCGGGCCTTTCAGGAGGAATAAAGTTTCAAATTATTTATCTTTTTATTGAAATCTAATTTTATATATGCTACGCTAGGCACCAAGAAACACAAACGCATAATCCGAAGGGCGCAGCCTTTCGCACAAGGTCGTGTATTCCTGGAGCAGAGTGGAATATAGGGCCCTTTTTTGTATCCAAGGCCGTAAAGGCGGCAGGACGGAGGCATTTTCCATGGATTTTTCGGCGGTCAGCCGTATTTTGGAGGACTACCGCGGGCGGGGCTACTACCCGTCGGCGGTGTGCCAGATTTTTGATGAAGCGCGCACCCTGTACCACCGGGCCTTCGGCGACGTGACGCCGGACACCTGGTTCGACCTGGCCTCGGTCAGCAAAATCATCTGCACTACCCTGCTCCTCTCCGCCATGGACGAAGGGCGGCTCTCCCCTGAGGATCGGGTCCTGGAGTTCCTCCCGCCGGAGCGTCCCGGCCCCGTCACCCGGAAGCGCCTGGAGCGGGTGACGGTGTTCCAGCTTATGACCCACACCTCCGGCATTGTCCCCTGGTACCCCTTTTATGCCGATGGCCGGGCGTTCTACACCGTGCTGGAGCACGTACTGAGCAGCACCCCCGTGGAGCCCGGCATGGCCTACAGCGACCTCAACTTTATGCTGCTGGGTCTGATCTTCACCCAGGTCACCGGCCTCAGCCTCCGGGAAGGGCTGGAGCACTACATCAAAGGCCCGCTGGGCATCTCAGACCTCTCCTACGGTCCCGTGGACCCCGGACTGTGCGCCCCCTCCTGCTACGGCAATCAGATCGAACAGCGCATGTGCGCAGAGCGGGGTATCTCCTTCCAGGGCTGGCGGCCCAACGGCGTCCCGGTCCGGGGCTCCTGCAACGACGGCAACGCCTATTACTATTGGCGCGGGGCCAGCGGCCACGCCGGGGCGTTCGCCACCTCGGCCGCCCTCGTCAGGCTCTGTCAGTTCTATATGACCACACAGAAGCCCGTTTTCCTCCGCGCCATGGCGGAAAATGTGTGCGGGCGGGGCCTGGGCTTCGATAAGAGCGCCGTATTCCCCGACGGCTGCGGTCACAGCGGCTTCACCGGCACCAGCCTGTGGCTGAGCCGGGAGCATCACATCGGCGCGGTCATTCTCACCAACAAATACTTCAGGTCCCAGGGCGAACCGTCCGGAACCTCCAACGAGTTCCGGCGGGACGTCCACTACGCCCTGTTGGGCCGCACGCCTCCGGCTTCGGTATAAGCAAGGAATCCACCTTGTGAAATACGATCACCTTATGAAAGAAAAGAGGTTATCTCCATGAACAACGTGAAGAAGTGGCTGTCTCTGTCTCTTGCGTGCGCTATGCTCATGGGCGCCCTGGCCGGCTGCGGCGGCGGGGGCTCCGCCAGCTCTCCCTCCCCTTCCGGCTCCTCCGCTCCCAGCGAATCCGCCTCCGCACCCACCAGCGCCATCCTCCGCTGGGGCACCGACTCCGAGCCCACCGGCTTCGATCCCCACACCAACTCCGAAGAGGCCTCCCTCCGCGTCATGAACCAGCTCTATGAGACCCTGGTCAGCCGTAACGAGGATATGACCTTTTACGGCCGTCTGGCCGAGAGCTGGGAGATCCCCGATGAGACCACCTACATCTTTCATCTCCGCCAGGGCGTGAAGTTCCACTCCGGCCGCGAGATGACCGCCGACGACGTGGTCTACACCTTCGACCGCATCCTGGGCAAGACCGAGGCCGGCGACATCGGCGCTCTGGGCAGCAAGGCCAGCTACTACGGCGGCGTCGCCTCCGTGGAGGCGGTGGACCCCTACACCGTGAAGTTCACCCTGGCGGAGCCCAACGCCGCGTTCCTGGGCAACCTCACTAGCAACTACGGCGCCATCGTGGACAAGGACGTCATTGCGGAAAAAGGCGACCTGATGCGCGCCGACGGTGGTACTGGCCCCTTCCAGCTGGGCGAGTGGCTGCCCGACAACTATGTGACCATCACCAAGTTTTCCGACTATTGGGAGGCCGACCGGGTGAAGCTGGACGGCATCACCTACTTCCTCATCGGTGACGAGGCTGCCCGTCTGGCCGCCCTCCGCACCGGAGAGATCGACTTCGCCAGCCTCTCCGCCACCAATGTCACCGCCGCGGAGAAGGAGGCCAACCTGAAGGTCATCAGCTATCAGACCAACGACTACATCGCCGTAGGCTGCAACCTCTCCACCCCCGCCCTCCAGGACAAGAACGTCCGTCAGGCCATGAGCTATGCTATGGACCGCGCCGCCATCATCAACGTGGTCTACGGCGGCCAGGCGCTCCCCTGCTCCATGGTGCCCCCCGCCATGGGCCACTGGTCCTTGGACGTGTCCGACATGGACCTCTACCAGACCAACGTGGAGAAGGCCAGGGAGCTGATGGAGGCCGCCGGCTACAGCGACAACAACCGGCTGACCCTGAGGGTGGCCGCCGGCCTTATGGATTCCATCCGTCAGGCCGCGGTGGTGCTCCAGCAGCAGTTGGCTGAGATCTACATCGACCTGGAGATCACCAATCTGGAGTCCGGTGAATATGTGGATATCTGGGGCAAGATGAGCACGCCTGAGGCGGGCTTCGACCTGATGATTGTTAACGACGGAGCAGGCACTGACCCCAACCGCTCGCTCTCCTTCTTCTTCGGCACCGGCGCCGGTGCCAACGTCTTCGGCTTCTCCAACGAGCGCGTGGACGAGCTGTGCGCCCTGGGCATCGCCACCACTGACGAGACCCAGCGCGAGGAGTACTACAACGAGGCCCAGCTCATCTGCATCGACGACTGCACCAAGATCTGCATCGCCAGCCCCATGAAGTATTTCGTGACCGCCTCCTATGTGGAGGGCTTCGCCCCCTCCGCCGCCGACGCCAGCAACTTCCGCGACACCAATCTGGCCCGGTAAGATACTCTGCGGGGATGAGGCAGGGGAAAACCACCCGCTGCCTCATCCCGCTTCCATCCTCTAGCTTTGAGGACTGACCATCCCCCATCGGCCGGGCCACCCGGTTGGGGATGGTCAATGCTCAATGGTCTGCCAGGAGTGTGACAGTATGAAAAACTATGCCATCCGCCGTGTCCTGCAGCTGATTCCCGTCCTGCTGGGCATCAGCATCCTCATCTTTGCCGTCATGAAAATGATTCCCGGCGACGTGATCTCCGGCATTCTCGGTGTGGAGGCCACACCGGAGCTTCGCGCCCAACTAGCCGCCAAATACGGCCTGGACCGGCCCTATGTGATCCAGTATCTGGACTGGATTGGAGGCGTGCTCCGGGGGGATTTCGGCGAATCCATCCGTACCTCCGCCCCCATCCTCCCCGAGATCCTCACCCGCTTCAAGGTCACTGCGGAGCTCACCATCCTGGCCGCCGTCATCTCCTGGTGCATCGCCATTCCCCTGGGCGTGCTGGCCGCCGTAAAGCGCAACACCCTGGCGGACCGCTTCGTGCGGGTCTTTGCCCTGCTGGGTGTCTCTGTCCCCGGCTTCGCTCTGTCCATCCTGCTGATCCTGGTGCTCTCGCTTGCCTTTAACTACTTCCCGCCGCTGGGCTATGTGAGCTTCTTCGAAGACCCGCTGCGCAACCTGCAGATCATGATCCTGCCCGCCGCCATTCTGGGTGTGAGCATTTCCGGCTCGGTGATGCGCATGACCCGTTCCTCCGTGCTGGAGGTCCTGCGGCAGGATTTCATCAAAACCGTCCGTGCCAAGGGCGCCAGCGAACGGGTCGCTATCTTCAAGCATGCCCTGCGTAACGCCCTCATCCCCATCATCACCCTCATTGGAATGCAGATCGGCTCTCTGCTGGGCGGGGCCGTCATCGTGGAGCAGATCTTCTCCCTACCCGGCCTGGGCCAGATGACCTTGACCGGCATCAACCAACGCGACTACCCCGTGGTCCAGGGCTGCGTGCTGTTCATCGCCTTCATTTACGTGCTGGTGAATCTGGTGACCGACCTGCTTTACGCCTATATCGACCCCCGTATCTCTTACGACTGAGGTGATCCGCCTTGAAAAGACTTGGACAGACCATACGGGAGCTCTGGCGCGATCCCATGGGCCGCATCGGTATGCTGGGCATCCTCATCGTCATTCTGATGGCCGTCTTTGCCCCTCAGCTCTCCCACTTCGGACCTGAAAAAATGGTGGGACTTCCCAAATCTCCCCCTGACGGGGAATTCTGGTTTGGTACGGACAACTATGGGCGGGACATCTTCAGCCGCATTCTCTACGGTGCCCGCGTCTCCCTTCAGGTGGGCATCATCGCCGTCGGCATCGCCGCCACCGCAGGTTATGTGCTGGGCCTCGTGGCCGGCTACTTTGAGGGCTGGGTGGACCGCGTCATTATGTGTGTGATGGACATTTTCTTCGCCTTCCCCTCCATCCTGCTGGCCATCTTTATCTCCGCCGTGCTGGGCCGCGGGCTGGTCAACACCATGATTGCCATCGGCATCGTCAATATTCCCGTGTTCGCCCGGACGGTCCGCGCCTCCGTTATCTCGGCCAAGGGGCTGGAGTACGTCCAGAACGCCAAATCGGTGGGCGTCAGGACCGGCACCATCCTCATCCGGCACATCTCCCCCAATGTGGTGGCGCCCTTCACCGTGCAGGCCACGCTGGCCCTCTCTAGCGCCATCCTCACCGAAGCCTCCATGAGTTTCCTGGGCCTGGGCATCCAGCCTCCGGACCCCTCCTGGGGCTCTATGCTCTCCGAGGCCCGCACCTATATGGAGCAGGCCCCCTGGATGGCGGTCTTCCCGGCGCTCTTTATTATCGTCACCATCCTGCTCTTCAACATTCTGGGCGACAGCCTCCGCGATGTGCTGGACCCCAAGCTCAAACTCTGAGAGGGGGCGAACGCTATGGATCATTTACTGGAAATACGCAATCTTTCCATTGAGCTCCCCAGGGGGAAGCGGAAGCCCCCCGTCAAGCTGGTGGAGGGCGTGGATCTCTCCATCGGCAAAAGGCAGAACTTCGGCGTGGTGGGCGAGTCCGGCTGCGGCAAGAGCATTACCTGCTCCTCTATCATGGGATTGCTCTCCTTTCCGCTGACTGTGGGCCGTGAGAGCTCCATCCGCTTTCAGCAGAGCGACGGCCGGGAGGTGGACATCGCCTCCCTCCCCCCCTCTGCGCTGCGCAAGCTGCGCGGCAAGGACATCTCCATGATCTTTCAGGAGCCCATGACGGCGCTGGACCCCATGTACACCATCGAGGAGCAGATCTGTGAATCCCTGCGGTTTCACACCGATCTGAGCAGGAGCGACATGCACGAGGCGGCCCTCGCCATGCTCAAAAAGGTCAAGATCCCCCGGGCCGAGCAGATCCTTCAGGATTACCCCCACCATCTGTCCGGCGGTATGCTCCAGCGGGTGATGATCGCCATCGCCCTGATCAACAACCCCCGGCTTCTCATCGCCGACGAGCCCACCACCGCCTTGGACGTGACCATCCAGGCCCAGATCCTGGACCTGATGAACGAGCTGCGGGAGAGCTACGACACCTCGGTCATCATGATCACCCACGATCTGGGCGTCATCGCCGAGACCTGCGAGGAGGTGGCGGTCTTCTATGCCGGCCAGGTGGTGGAGCAGGCCGGTGTGGACGCCATCTTCCACGAGACCGCCCACCCCTACACCACCGGGCTGCTGCGGTCCGTGACCTCGCTGGGCGGCGCGCAGAAGGAGCTCTACACCATCCAGGGCACGGTCCCCACGGCAGGCCACTTCGGCCCCGGCTGCCGGTTTGCCGACCGCTGCGAGCACTGCATGCCCCTCTGCCGGGAACGCGTCCCGGGACTGACGGAAGTCTCTCCCGGACATCTGTGCCGCTGCTGGCTCCACGCCGGCGGGCGAGAGGAGGCGGCGGTATGAGCGAACACAACGTAATTCTGGACGTCCAAAATTTGCGGACCTACTTTCCCATCAAGGGCGGCGTCGTGCGGAAAACAGTGGGCTATGTCCACGCGGTGGAGAACGTCTCCTTCCAGATCCGGGAACAGGAGACCTTCGGCCTGGTGGGCGAATCCGGCTGCGGCAAATCGACCACGGGCAGGACCATTCTGCGGCTCATCGAACCCACCGCCGGGCAGGTCCTTTTCGACGGCGAGGACCTGTGTACGCTGGACAGGGAGGCTATGCGGCAGAAGCGCCGGGATATGCAGCTCGTCTTTCAGGACCCCTACGCCTCCCTGAATCCTCGCATGACCGTGCGGAAGCTGCTGGAGGAGCCTCTCCGGACCCATTTCCGCCTGGCACAGGCCGAGCTGGACCAGCAGGTGTCGTGGATCGCCGGCGCCGTCGGCCTGGCGGAGGAGCAGTTGGAGCGCTATCCCCATCAATTTTCCGGCGGTCAGCGCCAGCGCATCAGCATCGCCCGCGCCCTCATCACCAAGCCCCGGTTCGTGGTGGCCGACGAGCCGGTGTCCGCCCTGGACGTGTCCATCCAAGCCCAGATCCTCAATCTGCTGATGAATCTGCAAAAGGACCTGAAGCTGTCCTATCTCTTCATCTCCCACGACCTCAATGTGGTGCGCCACATCAGCAATCGGGTGGGTGTCATGTATCTGGGCCGCATCGTGGAGCTGGGCGATACGGAGGATGTGTACTGCCGGCCCATGCACCCCTACACGCAGGCCCTTCTCTCCGCCATTCCCAAAAAAGACCCCGCGGAGAAAAAAGTCCGCATCCGGCTGGAGGGCGACGTACCCAATCCGGCCTCCCCTCCCCCGGGCTGCGCCTTTCACAACCGCTGCCCCCACTGCATGGACCTCTGCAAAGAGCAGGCGCCGGAGTCCAGAGAGCTGGAGCCCGGCCACCGCGTCGCCTGCCACCTCTATGACGTGCCCCGCTCCTGAAATCATAAATCCCCCCCTGAACCAGGTTCAGGGGGGAGCTTTTCGTTTTTTCCGCATCAGTGAGAGGTCAGCCGCCCGGACGGGCGTCTTTTTCCTCTTAGAATTTTTCTTTAAGATTTCTTAAGAAGTTGGAAACCATTTGTCATGTTTTTACGTCTATAATCGTTGTAGATGTAGGAGTGGTATATTCGCCGCCCTATCACAGGAGTTTGGAAGGAGCCGTTTCTATGAAACCGAAAAAACTGTCCCGTTTTCTGTCCGCAGTTCTGGCGCTGGCCCTGGTTGCAGGCCTGATGCCCGCCGCATTCGCCGCCGAGGGCGAGGATATCATTGAGCAAACAAAACTCACCCTGAAAATCGGCGATACCGAGGCTCTGATCGCTACTTCCGAGGAGGTAGACATCGAATGGAGCAGCGACAACGCAGACATCGCCGCCGTGGATGACAGCGGCACCGTCACCGCCAAATCGGAAGGCATCGCCATCATCACCGCCAAGGCAGGCGATAGCGTCGATACCTGTTCGGTCACTGTGGAGGAACCCGCAGACCCGAAGGTCACTGGCATCACGCTCTCCCCTGACACGCTGGACCTGACCGTTGGGGACACCGAGATCCTCAGCCCAGAGGTCACCGCCGATGAGGGCGCCGACACCACCGTGACATGGGAAACCAGCAGCAGAAACGTTGCCACGGTGGACAACGGCAAAGTCACCGCCGTTGGGCCCGGCACGGCCACCATCACTGCCAAGGCTGGAGATCAGGAGGCTACCTGTGAAGTCAAGGTCTCCGCCCAGGAAATGCCCGCCGCCAGCATCACCGTGGCCCCCACCAAGCTCAGTCTGATCGTCGGGGAATCCAACACCCTGGCCGTTGCAACTGTCCCCGAAGGCCAGGCAGTCTCCTGGACCTCCAGCGACGATAAGATCGCCGCAGTAAGCGGCGGCAAAGTCACCGCCGTGGCCAAGGGCACCGCTACCATCACCGCCTCCATCGAGGTCGAGGGGCAGAAGAAATCCGCCGCCTGCGAGGTCACCGTCTCGGAAGCGACGGGTACCACCGCCCTCAGCAAGTCCTCCCTCACTCTGTCCCTGAAGGACTCGGAGACTCTGTCCGTGACCAACGCCCCCTCCGGCGCCTCCGTCACCTGGAAGAGCAGCAAGACCACCGTGGCTTCGGTAGACAGCAACGGTAAAATTACCGCCGTGGCCGCCGGCACCGCTACCATCACCGCCTCTGTCAACGGCACCGAGCTCAAATGCGAGGTAACAGTCAAGTCCCCCTCTCTCAATAAGGGCAGCCTGTCCATCGGAGTGAAAAAGACCAGCACCCTATCTGTGAACGACCTTGCCTCTGGTGCCACGGTATCCTGGAGCAGCAGCAAGACCACCGTGGCCACGGTCAGCTCCAGCGGCACCGTCACCGGTAAGGCCAGCGGCAAAGCTACCATCACCGCCACCATCACCTATGCGGACAAGAGCACGAGATCCCTGACCTGCTCCGTCACCGTCACCTCCGGCACAGACGACATCACCTATTCCGTCAAGGCCGGTGAGGCGGTCAATCTCTCCCGCTCCGATTTCAATGACGCCAGCAAGGACGCCACCGGATACGATTTGAGCTATGTCAAATTCTCCGCTTCCTCCACTTCAAAGGGTCTGCTCTGCTATAACTACGACAGTGGGGATTACGACAAGAAGGTCTCCACCAGCACCTCCTATTACTATGCCGGCAGCTCCAGCAAGTCCTATCTCTCTAAGGTCTCCTTCCTGGCCGACTCCGACGCCTCCGGCGAGACCACCTTCTCCTACACCGGTTACGATACCAAGGGCAACTCCTTTACCGGTTCGATCGTCATCACCATCAGCAAGAGCTCCGGCGACATCAAGTACACCACTGGCCTCAACGAGCCGGTCTCCTTCAGCCGCAGCGATTTTAACTCCTACTGCAAAGATAAGACCACCTCCAGCTCCACGCTGGACTATGTGAAGTTCACCCTCCCCTCCTCCAGCAAGGGCACCCTCTACTACAAGTATGACAAGAGCGGTGAGGAGAAGATTTCCTCCTCCGACAAATTCTACTACAGCGACTCCCCCGCCCTGGAGGACCTCTCTTTTGTGCCCGCCAAGAACTGGTCCGGTACGGTCTCCATCGAGTTCTCCGGCCGGAACTCCAAAAATGCCAGCTTCTCCGGCACCGTGTCCATCACCATCTCCAAGTCCAGCCAGAGCATCTCCTACACCGTGGATAAAAACGAAAGCGTCACCTTTGATGACAGCGACTTCAACTCCTACTGCAAAGACGAGACCGGCTCCTCCATGGATTACGTGAAGTTTACCCTCCCCTCCTCCAGCAAAGGCACCCTCTATTATAAGTACGATAAGAGCGGGGAAAAGGAGGTCACTTCTTCCACCAAATACTATCGCTCCGACAGTCCTGCCCTGGAGGACGTCACCTTCGTCCCCGCCAAGAACTACACCGGGACCGTCTCCATCGACTTTACCGGAAAGAGCACCGGCGACGAGACCTTCTCCGGCACCCTGAAGATCTATGTGGGAACAAGCGCCTCCGGCGACATCACCTACACCGCCGCCACCGGCGCCTCGGTTACCTTCAAGAGCAGTGATTTCAACACCTTCTGCAAAGACGAGACCAGCTCCAATCTGGACTACGTGAAGTTTACCCTCCCCTCCTCCAGTAAGGGCACCCTTTATTACAAATACGATCAGAGCGGCGAAAAGAAGGTTACCTCCTCCACCAGCTACTATCGCTCCAGCAGTCCCTACCTGGAGGACGTCACCTTTGTGCCTGCCAAGTCCGTCACCGGCAGCGTGAGCATCGACTTCAGCGGCAAAAGCACCAGCGGTAAGTCCATCTCCGGCACGGTAGTCATTCAGTACAGCACCATCAAAGACGCGTCTGTGGTCAGCTATACCACCGGGTATGCTCCGGTCAAGTTCCGCGGCAGCGACTTTTCTGCGGCCTGTTCCGCCCGCGGCAGCGCGGCTCTCACCAGTGTCAAGTTCAACCTGCCCGACGCCAGCACCGGACGCCTCTATTACAGCTACGCCAGCCCCACCTCTTATGGCGGCACGGTAAGCAGCGGCACCTCCTACGGTGTGAGCTCCGGCTCCAGCATAGACAATGTAACCTTTGTCCCTAAGGCCGGATATAAGGGCACTGTCCACTTCACCTATACCGGCACCGATAAGAACGGCAGCACCTTCACTGGGCATGTCCAGATCATTGTGACGCCTCCCAGCGCCTCCTCCCACTTCACCGATATGGGCAAATACGGCTGGGCGGCTCCCTCCGTGGACTTCCTCTACGAGAGCAAGGTCACCACCGGCACTACCTCTACTACCTATGGCCCCTCCGGTAATATCACCCGCGGTGATTTTGTCCTCATGCTGTCCCGCGCCTTCAGCTTTGCCGATTACGGCAGCGACAACTTCTCCGACGTGCCTGCCAACAGCTATTATGCCAAGGCCATTGCCTCCGCCAAGGCCATGGGCATCGCTCAGGGAAGCAACGGCAAGTTCAACCCCACCGCCGCCCTCACCCGTGAGGACGCTATGGTACTCCTCCAGCGGACCATGAGCCGCACCGGCCGCTCCATTGCAGACGCCTCCAACTCCTATCTGGATCGTTTCTCCGACGGCAGCTCGGTCTCCAGCTATGCCAAGGGTGCCGTGGCCGCGCTGATTCAGGCGGGCATTATCCAGGGTGATAATACCGGCAGGATCAACCCCAAGGGCTCTCTCACCCGTGCGGAGATGGCTGTGATCCTCCATCGGGTCCTGACCCTGTGACTGTTTGCTTTTCCCCCAAAGCGTCAGGCGGGTGTTCCAAACGGAACGCCCGCCTGACGCTTTTTTCAGATACCACCGTCCATAGCGTCCTTGAGCTTTTTCAGCGCTTTCTTCTCAATACGGGATACATAAGAGCGCGAGATGCCGCTCTCAGCGGCGATCTCCCGCTGGGTCCGCGGAGGCTTATTGTCCAAGCCATACCGCATGGTAATGATCATCTTCTCCCGCTCCTCCAAGCATTCCTCCACCAGCTTTCGCACCTGGATACAGGAGTCCCGGGCGTCCAAGTTCTCCAGCATATCGTCGTCCACGCTGATGACATCCATCAGAGACAGGGCATTCCCCTCACCATCGGAATCCAATGTATCCGACAGGGAGACCTCTCCCTGCAGCTTCTTCTGTGAGCGGAAATGCATCAAAATCTCATTTTCGATGCACCGTGAGGCATAGGTGGCTAGACGCACGTTTTTATCCGGCTTGAAGGTGCTGATGCCTTTGATCAGTCCTATGGTGCCGATGGAAATCAGATCGTCCTGGCTACCGGTCTGGGTGTAGTATTTTTTTATGATATGCGCCACCAGGCGCAAATTGTGTTCGATTAGCACGTTGCGGGCCTCCATATCCCCGGCGGCATAGCGCTCCAGATACCGCTTCTCCTCCTCAGCCTTCAGCGGCCTGGGGAAAGAACCTCCCCCATCGGACAAACGCAGAGAAAAAAACAGGCTGTTGAGCATCAGCAAGATCCAGGCTGAAAGCATGGCTGCCACCTCCAAGTTCTCATACTCCTTTACTCTATTCCAGCCGCTGCACGTCCTATACCCTGCGCCTTTACGTTGACTTTCGTCTCTTACCGTGCTAAATTGATAGCTATGACTTGCTCAGACGGGAGCGATACATATGGAAAATCTGATGTTCAGCCTCAATGCCACCATGCCGGTCTTTCTGCTGATGGTCGCCGGCTACTTTCTCCATAAAATCTGTCTCATTGACGACCGTTTTGCAGATCGGATGAACAATTTTGTCTTTAAGGCCGCGCTGCCAGTACAGCTCTTTCAAAGCCTTTCCACATCAGATGTTCAAACGGTCTGGAATGGCAGCATGATCCTGTTCTGCTTCGTGGTCTCCCTGCTCTCCATTCTCATCATGGCCGCCATTTCCCTCCTGCTGCAAAAGCGCTCCCTTCGGGCGGAGTTTATCCAAGCTGGCTATCGGGGCAGCCAGGCCCTGCTGGGCGCCGCGCTGCTCCAGAACATCTATGGCGACACCGGCCCTCTGGCTCTCGTCCTCATCGGCGCCGTCCCCCTCTACAACGTGGCCGCCGTGGTGGTCCTCACCCTGCTCTCCCCAGAGGGCGGGCGACTGGATCGGAAAACCGTGGGCAAGACCCTGTGGGGCATCGTTACCAATCCCATCATCCTGGGAATCTTCGCAGGGCTCCTCTGGTCTGTGCTGGGCATCCCGCAGCCGGTCATCCTCCAGCGGACTGTCTCCAGCTTCGCCGCCACCGCCACCCCGCTTGGACTTGTCGCTCTGGGCGCCTGCATCGACCTCAAAAAGGCCGCCAGTTGCCTCCGGCCCACCCTGGTGTGCAGCGCTTTCAAGCTCATCCTCTTCGCCGCCGTCTTCCTTCCCATTGCCGTCTTGATGGGCTGCCGGGGCGAGCTGCTGGTCGGCATGCTCATCATGCTGGCCTCCCCCACCACCGTGAGCTGCTTCAGCATGGCCCGCAGCATGGGACATGAAGGCACCCTGACCTCCAGTACGGTGATGCTCACCACCATCCTCAGCGCCTTCACCTTCACCGGCTGGCTCTATCTTCTGCGACAGCTTGCGCTCATCTGAATACAGAAGACGGGCGGGACCCAATTGGGTCCCGCCCGTCTTTACACAGGGAAAAGCGGCTCCAAACAGGGGCCTCAGGCATTGTCCGCTACGGGCTTAAGCACGTCGCCCTTGTGGACGATCAGGGTACGCCAGACAAAGATGCCCAGACACAGCCCGGCGCACACGAGCCCCACCGGATAGGCGATGGAGGTGGAGAGCCGGAAGCCCTCCTCCGCCTGAAGGATGTACGTAACCGAGACGGCTGACATAAAGGTGGCTGGCAGCGCGGCCATCAGGCTGCACATCGCCGGGAAGCCGTATTTGTGCAGGAATACCGCTCCGGCCCACAGCACCAGCATGGCCAGCGTCTGGTTGGACCAGGAGAAATACCGCCAGAGGACATTGAAATCCAGGCTGGTGGCGATGAATGCGCCCACAGCCAGCAGGGGGACGGACAGGGCGGCGCGCTTGACCACGTTGGACTGGTCGATGTGAAACCAATCCGAGATGGTCAACCGGGCGGAACGGAAGGCAGTGTCGCCGGAGGTGATGGGACAGGCGATGACACCAATCATGGCCAGCACACCGCCCACGGAACCCATCAGGGTGGTGGAAATCTGGTAAACCACCCCACCCTGACCCATGGCGTTGATGGCCGCATCCAAAGCGCCCACGCCATTATAGAAGGTCACACCGGCCGCGGCCCAGATCAGAGCGATGACGCCCTCGCTTACCATGGCCCCGTAGAATACTGTGCGGCCCTCCTTCTCGCTGGTCATACAGCGGGCCATCATGGGAGACTGGGTGGCATGGAAGCCGGAGATGGCGCCGCAGGCCACGGTGACAAACATCATGGCCCATTTGGGCAGGCCTTCGGGGTGGACGATGCCCATGGACTCCCACAGCTCGGGCATGCTGTACTCCGGCTTGAGGATCAGCATGCCTGCAATGCCCACTGCCATGATGATGAGGCAGATACCAAAAAACGGATACACCTTGCCAATGATCTTATCCACCGGCAGGAAGGTCGCCAGCAGGTAGTAAAGCAGCACCAAAACCAGCCAGAAGGTAGTGGACAGCACCATCGGGGGCAGAGACGCACCAAAGCTCTCGCTAATGAGCTGGCTAATCAGCCTGGCGGGACCCACCGAAAAGTTGACGCCCACCATCACCAGCAGGACCACCGAAAAGATTCGCATGACGAACTTCATCACTTTGCCCAGGTACATGCCCACAATCTCAGAGATGGACGCGCCGTCGTGGCGTTCACTCATCATACCCGACAGAAAGTCATGGACGCCGCCACCCAGGATGGTTCCGAACACAATCCACAGGTAGACCACAGGCCCCCAGCAGGCACCGGCCAGCGCACCATAGATGGGCCCCAGTCCGGCGATGTTTAGAAGCTGAATCAGAAAAATGCGCCAGGTCTTCATGGGGACGAAGTCCACTCCGTCCGGGTGCGCTACGGCAGGGGTAGGCCGGTCATCAATCCGGAATACCTTCTCCACCAGCTTGCCATAGGTGAAAAAACCAACCAGCAACAGCACCAGACAGGCAAAAAAGGTGATCATATGGGTTCCTCCTCTGTATTTTCCAAGTCCGCTCTCTCCGGGCCTTGGCGAAAGGTAAAAAGCGGCAAACGAAAGCCTAACGACTTTCGTCTGCCGCCCTTGGCGTCTTTTTATTATAAGCAAAAGTGCCTCGGAGTCAAGCGGTAGCACCAATTATTTTGGGGAGGAATTTCGCTCTCTTTTTGTGCAACTTTTTTTGCAGGCACAGCAGTTCCCCGCGCAGCCTCCCCCGCAGCCGCACTCACCACGGAGCTGGCGCCGGACATGGCGGATCACATACCACACGGCCCACACCGCCAGGACGCCCACGGCCAGATAGATGATATATTTCATACCGTTTCCTCACAGCCACAGGAGCAGACTGCCCACCTGATAGACCAGCAGCGAGCCCAGATAGGCGGCGCCGATCTGCCAAGCGATGGAGGCCAGGGTCCACCCGGTGGAGTTCATCTCCTTGCGGATCGTGGATACCGCCGCCACACAAGGGACGTACAGCAGCACGAACACCAGGAAGGAATAGGCGGCCAGTGGGGTCTGAAAGGTACCGGAGAGGGCTCCGGCGATGGCGGCACCGCTGGCGGTCACCGAGAAGCCGTAGAACATGCTCATGGAGGAGACCACCATCTCCTTGGCGATCAGACCGGACAGCAGAGCCACCGCCGCCTGCCAGGTGCCGAAGCCCAGGGGCTTGAGCGCCGGGGCAAGGAAGGAACCCAGCGTACCCAGCAGGGAGCCGGCCTCATCGCTGACCATGCCGAAGCGGCCGCCCTCAAAGCCGAAGGACTGAAGGAACCAGAGCAGCACGCTCATGGCCAGGATCAGGGTGCCCGCTTTCACCAGAAAGCCCCGCACCTTCTCCCACACATGGAGAGAGATGTTTTTCAGTGTGGGCAGGCGGTAAGGGGGCAGCTCCAGCACAAAGGCGGCGGGCTCGCCTTTGAAGACAACTTTTTTGAGGATGATGCCCGACAGGATGGCGAACACCAGGCCGGTGATGTAGAGAGAAAAGACCACCAGACCGCCATATCGGGGGAAAAAGGCGGCGGTGAGCAGGCCGTAGACCGGCAGCCGGGCCGAACAGGACATAAAGGGCACCAGCATGATTGTCATGCGCCGGTCCTTTTCATTTTCCATGGTGCGGGCCCCCATGACGGCGGGCACCGTGCAGCCGAAGCCCATCAGCATAGGGATAAAGGCCTTGCCGCTTAGGCCAAAGCGCCGCAGCAGGCGGTCCATGATAAAGGCGGCCCGGGCCATATAGCCGGAGTCCTCCAGGAAGGAGAGAAACAGGAACAAAATGGCGATTTGGGGCAGGAAGGTGAGCACGCCCCCCACCCCCGCAATCACGCCGTCCACCAGCAGGGCCTCCACCCATGGGGCTACTCCGGAGGCGGCCAGCACCGAGCGGACAAAATCGGCGAAATATCCGCCGATCAGCGTATCCACCCCGTCGGCCAGGAGCTGGCCGGGACCAAAGGTCAGGGCAAACATGGTCAGCATCATCAGGAAAAAGACCGGCACGGCCAGGAACCGGTGGGTAACGATGGAGTCGATCCGGTCCGACAGGGTCAGGGACCCGTGAGGCTGGCCCCGCTTCACCGCAAGCTGGACCACATCCTGGATGAAGCGGTAGCGGCTGTCGGCCACCAGGGTCTCCCGGTCGCCCAGGGCGTAAGCCCCCTCATACTCCCGGCAGATGGATTCCAGCCTCTCCCGCTCCGGACGGGTCAGGTCCAGGGCCTTCTCCACCAGGGCATCCCCCTCCAGCAGCTTGACCGCCGTCCAGTGGGCGGGCAGGCCGGCGGCGTAGGCCCGGTCGTGGACCAGCTCCCCCACCCGATGGTGGATGGCGTGGGTGTAGTCGTCGTAGAGGTCGTCGGGCTCCACCGTCACCCCCACATGCATCTGGTTGTGGGCCACCTCCAGCAGCGTCTGGATATTCTTCCCCGTCCGGGCGGTGATGGGGATGACGGGCACCCCCAGAGCCCGCGACAGCCGCTCCAGATCGATTTTGTCCCCCCGCTTCTCTACCTCGTCCATAAAGTTGAGGGCGATGACCATGGGCCGCTCCAGCTCCAAAAGCTGGGCCGTCAGATACAGGTTCCGCTCAATGTTGGTGGCGTCGATGATATTGATGATGGCGTCGGGGTGCTCCCCCACAATGAAGTCCCGGGCCACGATCTCCTCCATGGAGTAGGGGGACAGAGAATAGATGCCCGGCAGGTCCACCACCGTCACCGGCTTGCCGTCCACCTCCGCCCGGCCCTCCTTCTTCTCCACCGTCACGCCGGGCCAATTGCCCACATATTGGTTGGAGCCGGTGAGGGCGTTGAAGAGGGTGGTTTTGCCGCAGTTGGGATTGCCCACCAGGGCCAGCTTCATCTCCCGGGTATCGTGGCTGGCATAGTCCGGCGTGCCGCCGTGCTCCGCCTCCTCATGGGCGTGGTCGGCGCTCATGCGGCGCAGAGCGGCCTCATCCGGGATGTGCTGGACCATTCCCTTGTACCGGCTCCTGCCCAAGCCCGGGGCCTGGGCAGGAGGACACACCGTGATCTGGCCCGCGTCCTCCTTGCGCAGTGAGAGCTCATAGCCCCGGAGGTTCACTTCGATGGGGTCCCCGAAGGGGGCGATCTTCCGCACCGTCACCAGAGTGCCGGGCGTCAGCCCCATATCCACCAGCCGGCGCTTCACAGGCCCCTTTTCATTTCCCACCGCAAGGATGACCGCGCGCTCGCCGGGAGCCACCTCCACCAGGGTCCCGGCGCTGTGTTTCACTTCCGTCATCGGTCTCATTACCTTCCATTTGTTAGTCTCTTTTAACTTTCTGCTGTGGTATTATACTGCATCCCCACACCCTTTACAAGGGGCAGAGCAAATTTTCTGAAAAAAAGGAAATGGCCGCACGGCGGATTCTGTTCCGCCGCGCGGCCTGCCGCTGGATTTCACACAGGGCTTGGGTCCAAAGGCTGGATCCGGGTGCACAGCCGCTCCAGCAGGGCGGGCGTATGGCTGACGATGAGCAGGCCCAGCTCCCGCCGCGCCGCCTCCTCCAGCAGAAAGTTCCAGATCTGGGCCTGGGTAATGAGATCCAGCATGGTGGAGATCTCGTCGCACAGGAGAAACCGGGTCGCCGGCCCCAGAGCCCGGGCTATGCAGAACCGTTGGAGCTCTCCGCCGGAGAGCTCCGTGGGATAGCGCTCCAGCCAGCCCGGCTCGATGTGCAGTCCGTCCAGCACCCGCTGCTCCACTGGCCAGCCCTCAGCCAGGGTGTCTCCCAGCTTCATCAGCGGGTCCACTACCGTCTCCGGGTGCTGCCATATCATCTGCACAGGGCAGTAGCCCCGCCCATGCGCCAGGGGCCGGCCGTCCAGCAGCACCTCTCCCCCGTCCGGCTTTTCATAGCCGGCGAGCAGCTTGCACAGGGTGGTCTTGCCCCGGCCGCTGGGGGCGGTCAGCCCCAGCCGCTCCCCCGGCTTCAGGATCAGATTCACCCGGTCCAGCACCGCCCGGTCCTTCCGGCGGTAGCCAAAGGACAGAGCCTTTCCCTCCAGGCTCATGCCCCCGCCCCCCTCTCCGGGTGGAGGCAGCGGACAAAGCCGCCCTCCACCGGCCGGTAGGGCACCGCACTTCCGCACTCCGCCGTCCGGCGGGGGCATCGGGGCAAAAACGGACAGCCCTGCGGCGCCGCGCCCGGGTAGGGCTGGGCCCCGGGGATGGGCTGAAAGCCGTGCTGGGGCATGGCCCGCCACAGGGCCCGAGTATAGGGGTGGCGGAGGGTCTCCTCCGCCGCGAAATCCGAGGCCGGGGCCTCCTCGATGGTCTCCCCCGCGTAAAAGACCGCCACCCGGTCGGCAATGGCCAGGGCGGCCTCCAGATCGTGCGTGATAAGCAGCAGCCCCGCCCCGCTGTCGGCAATCTCCCGAAAGTGGTCCATGATATGGTGCAGAGACCGGGGGTCCAGACCCGGCGTGGGCTCGTCGGCGATAACCAGAGAAGGGGCCTCCACCACGGCGGTGGAGATGAGCACCCGCCGGGTCATACCGCCGGAGAGCTCGAAGGGATAGAGCGCCTCCACCTCGCTCCCCAGGTGATAGCGGCCCAGGATCTCCCGGCTCCGCGCCCGGGAGGCCGGGTCCCGCCGCCCCTTGCGGATCTGTGGCCCCACCTGCATCAGGGGGTCCAGATAGCCCACCGACTGGGGGATGAGGACGATCTCCCGGCCCCGCAGCTCCTCCGCCCGCCGGGGCGTCAGGGGCTCGCCCCGGTAGCGGATGCTGCCCGACTGGCGGGCGTTGTAGGGCAGGATGCCCAGGATGCCATGGGCCAGCAGGCTTTTGCCCGAGCCGCTGGAGCCCACCACCGCCACCACCTGGCCCGGCCGGATGGTCAGGTCCAGGTCCCGGATGACGGGGAGGCTCCGCTGCCGAACACCCTTGTCGTACTGGGTAAAGGAGATGGACAGCCCTTCCACCTCCAAGACCGGCATTGTCATGTCCATCCCTCCCTATTCATGCAGGCTGGCCGGGTCCAGCAGGCGGCGGAGATGCTCCCCCATCACGGCGAAGAGCACCACCGTCCCCACCAGAGCCAGGCCGGGAAACAGGGCCAGCCACCACTTGCCGGTGGTGAGGTAGCGCATGCTCTCCGACAGGATGACCCCGATGGCGGGCTGCTCCGGCGACAGACCGAAGCCCAGAAAGGTGATGCTGGCCTCGTGGAGGATGGCGTGCGGAAACTGCAAAATGAGTCCGGTGAGGAACTGGGGCAGCAGGTGGGGCAGCAGATGCCGCCTGACGATCTGGAGCCTGCTGCGGCCCAGCTTTTCCGCCACCCGGACGTAGGGAGCCTCCCGGAGCTGGAGCACCTCCCCCCGGAGGACCCGGGCCAGGGAGGTCCAGTGGCTGAGGGCCACGCCGGCCACCACGCCGGCGAAGCCCTTGCCGCAGGCCAGGGAGATGAGCATCACCAGCAGGATGTGGGGAATACCCATCACCAGGTCGATGAGCCAGGATACGGCGGCGTCCATCCACCGGCCCAGAGTGGCGGCAGCCGTTCCCAGGATCAGGGCCACCACGGCGCTGACCGCCGCCGTCAGCACCCCGATCCGGATACTGAGGGACAGCCCGGTGAGGGTGCGGGCGAGCATGTCCCTCCCCATCCAGTCGGTGCCGAAGAGGTGCCCGGCGCAGGGGGGCAGGTTCTTGCGGGAAAAGTCGGTGGTCATAGCCTCTCCGGCCAGCAGCAGCCCCGCCGCCGCCACGGCAGTCAGGAGTACGGCGCAGAGGCACAGCAGGGCCACCGTGCGCTTTCGCCGGTTGAAATTGCTCATGTCCGGGCTGCCCCCCTTCGGATCTTGGGGTCCACCGCCCCGTAGAGCAGGTCGGCCGCAAGATTGCCGCCGAACACGATGGCGGCGCTGACCACCGTAATGCCCAGCAGCAGGGGCAGGTCGCTGCCCAACCCCGCCGTCACGGCACACTGGCCCAGGCCGGGGTAGGAAAAGACCTGCTCCACCAGCACGGAGCCGCCAAAGATCTCACTGATGGAGGCGAATTGCAGGGTGAGGGCGGGCAGGGCCACATTCCGCAGGCCGTGCCGCAGGACGATGGCGGCCCTGCTCTCCCCCCGCGCCCGGGCAAAGAGGACATAGTCCGAATCCATAACATCGCACATCTTTTCCCGGGTGTGCAGGGCGATGCCGGCCACGCCGGTGATGCTGAGGGTGAGGGCGGGCAGAACGGCGTGGCGCAGCCGGTCGGCCAGGGTCACGGCGGCGGCGTCCGTTCCGATGGGGACGGACAGACCGATGGGCAGCACCCCCAGCCAGACCGAAAAGATCATCAGAAGCAGCAGGGCCAGCCAAAAGGCGGGGGTGCTGGAGATCAGCAGGCAGTAGCCCCGGATGAGCCTGTCCGGCAGCCTGCCCCGGCAGGCCCCCGCGACCACGCCCAGAGCCAGGCCCAGCACACCGGACAGCACCCAGGCCGCCGCCATCAGCCACAGGGAATTTTGCAGCCGCTGGCCCACCACCCGGGTCACCGGCTGGCGGTAGAGCAGCGAAGTGCCCAGGTCCCCGCGAACGAAATCGGACAGCCAGCCCAGGTAGCGCTCCACCGGCGGAGTGTTCACCCCCCAGTAGTCCTCCAGCTTGGCAATCTGCTCGGGGCTCATGGCCCCCAGCGCGGCCTGTCCCACGTTGGTCCGGAGCGGGTCCAGCGGAGAGGCGGACATGAGCAGGAAGGCCGTCAGGCTCACCCCCAGCAGGAGCAGCGCCATACGCAGCAGCTTCTTCCCCGCGAATTGCAGCCGGTGCTTCATCTCGCGTCACTTCCTCTTCCGCTCAAAATGGCCCTCAGGCCCAGGACCAGGCGTCCACGTTGTTGGCGATGGACCAGCCGTGGCCGTGGGGATGGATCTTCTGTGCCGCCACCTGCAGACCGTCCCGGACCCAGTACAGGTGGTTGACGTTGACCAGCCACACCCAGGGGCAGTCCCCTTCACCGGTGACACCGGTGACGCCGTCCCACTGGGCCTTCTGCCACAGAGTGTAGGACTCCTCCAAATCGCCGCAGGCCAGGGCCTCGTCCATATAAGCGTCCACCGCCGCGCTGGCGTAGGGGGAATACTCCGCAGAACCCGTGTCCCCGATGGTGTGATAGATGTTATAGAGCTCCATGGGGGTGTGGGCCCCCCAGCCCCACATCAGGGGCTCGGACCGGGCCCGGTCATAGGCGGTGTCCCAGCCCACTCCCTCGATGGAGGCCGCGATGCCCAGCTCCCTGAGCTGGTTGGCCAGGTCGGCCGCCAGGGCCTGCCGGACGGAATCGCTGCTGGGATACAGGAGGTTCAGCTCCGCCCGGACGCCGTCCTTGACCCGCACGCCGCCGTCCGCCATGCGCCAGCCCGCTTCGTCCAGCAGGGCCGCCGCCGCGTCGGGGTCGTACTCCACCTGGGAGGCGGGGTTATACCAGGGCAGCTTGTCGCAGACGCTGTAGGCCGGGGTACCATAGCCGTTCAGAACGTTGTCGATCATCTCCTGCCGGTCTACACCCAGGTTGATGGCCCGGCGGACCAGCACGTCGGCGGTCAGGTCGTTGCCTACGCCGTCTCCGGCGGGGGCGGCGGGCAGGTTGATCCCTCGGTTGTCCACACTCTCGCAGGAGAGCAGGCTGTAGCCCGCCGGGGCCTGATCGGCGTAGGTGGCGGAGGTGTAAACCAGATCGGCCTGCCCCGCCTTCACCGCCAGGAAGGCGGCGTCTTCCTCCATGAAGAGGACGGTGACCTTTTTCATTTTCGGGGCCTCGCCGTAGTAGTCGGGGTTGGCCTCGAAGATGACCTGCTGGCCCTTGTCCCACTGCTTCAGGATGTACCGGCCGGAGCCAATGGGGGCCTGGCCGTAAGAGGCGGCGTCATAAGCGTGTTCGGGCACGATGCCCACGATGGCCATGGTGTAGGGCCAGATGGAGTAGGGCCTGGTCATATGGAACCGCACCGTGGCGTCGTCCACCGGCTCGGCAGAGGCGAGCATGGTAAAATCGTTGACTGAGCTGGACGCTTTCACTGTGTTGTAGGTAAAGGCCACGTCGGCGGCGGTGAGGGGCTCCCCGTCGGTAAAGGTCACGTCGTTCCGGATCCGCACCGTCCAGGTCAGGCCGTCGTCGCTGACGGCGCAGTCGGTGGCCAGGTCGTAGCCAATGGTCAGGTCGGGATTGGTAACGGTGAGGGTGGATTGGATCAGGGGCTCATGGACGTGCTCCCCCGCTCCCCACCCGTAGGCCGGGTCAAAGCCCGCCTCGGGCTCTGACTCCATGTTCATCACGATGACCACCGCGTCCTTCTCCTCCCCCGTTTGGGAGGGGGCGGGCTGGGCGGCGGAAGGGGATGCCCCCCCGCTCTGACAGCCGGTCAGGGCGGAGACCGCCAACAAACCGGATAATACAAGACTGCAAATTCTCTCCAAGTTCCTCTTCTCCTTATAATTGAGATAAGACTTCTTTCCATACCGCTTCAAAGGACAGGCCATGTTCCAGGGCGACGGCAGCCACGTCGTCGTACTCCGGCTTGGCGTGGACAATGCCGAGGCCCTCCGCCCGCTTGACCCGAACGCTCCCCCATCGGGTCTCCGCGCGTTCCGTCCGGGGCGCCAGGAAATACTTGACGCAGCGTCGGGCCCGCAGACCGTTGGTGGCGGTGTGCTTCAGGATAGCCACCGCCACCTGGGACTCCCGGTCGGGCTCGCACAGGGCGGTGAGCACCCAGCCGGGCCGCCCCTTTTTCATCTGGCCGGGGAGGGTATACACGTCCAGAGCCCCCAGCTCCAGAATACGGGCGCTGGCAAAGGCCAGGGCCTCCGGCGTCATGTCGTCCAGGTTGCACACCAGCTCCACGATCTCCCCGTTGGGGCCGGCGGACTCCACCATCTCCCCCAGAAAGGCCCGGACACAGTTGGCGCGGCCAAACTCCTTTTTCCCCACGCCGTAGCCGGTCTTTTGGATGGACAGAACGGGCATGGGCCCGAAGGAATCGGCAAATTCCGTGAGCAGGGCCGCCCCTGTGGGGGTGCACAGCTCGCCCTGAATCTCCCCGCCCCAGCAGGGCACGCCCTCCAGCAGGGCGGCTGTGGCGGGGGCGGGCACCGGCACCATGCCATGGGCGCAGCGGACCATGCCGCTGCCCACATGGACGGAGGAGACCACGATGCGCTCGGGCTTCAGAAGGGAGAGCGCGTAGCACACGCCTGCCACGTCGGCCACCGCGTCCAGGGCCCCCACCTCGTGGAAGTGGACCTGGTCCACCGGGCAGCCGTGGGCCCGGGCCTCGGCTGCGGCAAGCCGGTCGTAGACGCTCACTGCCCGGTCCCGCACCGCCTGGGGCAGGGGCAGGGCGGCGATGTGGCCCCGGATATCGGTCAAAGCCGCGTGGTGGTGGCCCCCATGGCCGTGGTCATGAGAATGCCCCGGCCCCTCGTGGGTATGGTCATGGCAGTGGGCATGGTCGTGAGCGTGCGCGTGAACATGCTCGTGTGCATGGGCGTGGTGGGAATGCCCCTCGTCATGGCTCTCCTCCTCTTCCCCGCAGACCGTCACAGCCATATGCGTGCCTGCGA
Source organism: Intestinimonas sp. UBA1698 (assembly GCF_002320075.1). Taxonomy (NCBI): domain Bacteria; kingdom Bacillati; phylum Bacillota; class Clostridia; order Eubacteriales; genus Intestinimonas; species Intestinimonas sp. UBA1698. The sequence continues at coordinate 153,289 of NZ_DCJO01000033.1, forward strand.
TGCCACAGGTGGACGCCGCCTGGGCCTCCACTGCCACGCCGGGCAGCCCCAGGCCGTTCATGGTGCGGAGGAAGCCCGCCTGATCGTCCAGCAGTTCATAGAGCGCCGCCATCAGCATGTCCCCGGCCGCCCCCATGTTGCACTCCAAATACAAAGTCTTCATGACTTTCCGTCCCTTCCTGTCGTTAGTCGGCCTTCAGGCCCTCCATCTGATTGATCATGCTGGCCAGATACCCCGCGCCGAAGCCGTTGTCGATGTTGACCACGCTGCACCCGGAGGCGCAGGAGTTGAGCATGGCCAGCAGGGCAGACAGGCCGCCGAAGCTGGCCCCGTAGCCCACGCTGGTGGGAACGGCCACCACGGGGCAGTCCACCAGGCCGCCCACCACGGAGGCCAGCGCTCCCTCCATGCCCGCCACCGCCACTACGCACCGGGCGCGCATCAGCACGTCCAGGCTGGACAGCAGCCGGTGGAGCCCGGCCACGCCCACGTCGTACAACCGGGTGACGTGATTGCCCATGGCCTCGGCGGTGAGGGCCGCCTCTTCGGCCACCGGCATATCGCTGGTCCCGCCGGTACACACCACGATGGAGCCCAGCGCCGGCCGGTCGCCCGGAAAGGCGATGCCCAGTCTGGCCTCCGGGTGGTATTCCAGCTCCACCCCGGCGGAGACGATGGCCGCCTTCTCTGCGTCCATGCGGGTAATGAGGATGTTGCGGCAGCCCCGCTCCCCCATGGCCCGGGCGATGCCCAGGATCTGCTCCGCCGTTTTGGAGGCCCCGTAGAGGACCTCCGCCGCTCCCTGCCGGACGCTGCGGTGGAAGTCCACCTTGGCGTAGCCCAGGTCCTCGAAGGGAGAGCGCTTCAGCTCCAGCAGCGCGTCCTCCGGAGTGGCCGTTCCATCCGCTACCGCCCGCAGCAGCTCCAGGATCTCATGCTTGTTGTCCATGCGCCCCACCTCCTATCGGGTCTCCAGGTCCAGCAGCACCGCGTCAAACCGGGGACTCAGCGCCTTACGAATGGCCTCCCGCTGCTCCGATGCCCGGTCCCATTGGTCGGCTGGAAGCTGGATGCGGGCCGCGCCGCTCAACAGCCGCACCCGGAAGTCGGTGAAGCCCAGGGCAAACAGAGCCCCCTCCGCCGCCTCCACCCGCTCCAGATCCCCAGCCGTGATGGCCGTGCCCGTTGGGATGCGGGTGGCCAGGCAGGCATAGGCGGGCTTATTCCAGGTAAAGAGCCCCGCCTTCTTGGACTGTGCCCGGATCTCCGCCTTGGTGAGCCCGCACTCCCGCAGGGGAGAGCGGACCTCCAGCTCCCGCAGGGCCCGCATGCCCGGCCGGTCCCCCGCGTCGTCCGAAGCGTTGGTGCCGTCCAGCAGCAGGGTGTGACCGTCCCGGCGGGCCGCCTCCCACAGCAGGGCGAACAAGGCCCGCTTGCAGTGGTAGCAGCGGTCCGGCCCGTTGGCGGCAGCCAGGGGAACGGATAGAATATCCGCCTCCACCACCCGCAGGGGGACCCCCACCTCCTCCGCCAGGCGCCTGGCGTCTTCGTACTCGAATTCCGGCTGGAAGGCCGTGCGGACATAGTAGGCCGTCAGGTCACAGCCCCAGTGCCTGCCCGCCCACAGCAGGTAGGCGGAGTCCACCCCGCCGGAAAAGGCCAGGGCCGCCCGCGGGTTGGCCTGGAAAAAGGCTTGCAGCGTCATGTTTTTTCCTCCTTGCGCGTCAAAAGGACAAAAAAAGAGCACACCATCCCTGGTATGCCTTCTGGCCGCAGCGCAGGCTTCTTTCCTGCGCCCGTCGTTGATCGGTATGGAAAAAGTGCGGGGACACCGGGCCCTTCTGGACCCCAGGACGCCTTCTGACGCTCTGCTGTTGTCATTTTACCAACAGTTGGGGCGGCTGTCAAGAGGGCCGGGCCTCCGTCAGGGAGCCTTTTCCATTGACGAAGACGGTCGGACCCCGTAGAATAAAGAGGACAAACTTCCCATACACGGCAAGGAGCACGCTCATGAAAAAGCCATTCACCGCCCTGCTGCTGGCCTTGGTCCTGCTGGCCTCTCTGCGGACTGCGGGGGCCGCCGGGCCCAACGGCACCATCTCCGTGGACCTCTACGACCATGCCGCGGGGCGCTATCAGTCCGTCCAGGCCGACGTGGTGACGCTCACCCTGGACGGCGCCCCCCTCTCCGGCGACGTGCCCGCTCTGGTGCAGGCCGGACGCACGCTGGTGCCCGTCCGTCTGGTGGCCGAAGCCCTGGCCGCCGAGGTCCTCTGGGTGCAGGAAACCGGTCAGGTGATCCTGAAGCGGGGGACGGACACGGTGGTCCTCACCCTGGGCAGCAGTCAGGCCCTGGTCAATGGACAGAGCCTCCCCCTCCCCGACGGGGTGCCCGCCACGGTGGTCCGCTACCAGGGAATGGACCGGACCACGGTCCCCCTCCGCTTCGTCTCCGAACAGTTGGGCGCCCGGGTGGACTGGAATCAGGCCACCTATAGCGCCCTTCTCACCTCCCCCGCCGGTCAGGCCCCCGTGCGCCCTGCCCTTCAGGTCACCGACATCCAGGCCGACGCCAATGCCCAGACGGTCCTCATCACCACCAACCACAAGCCGGACTACCAGGTGCTGGACCTGGGGGACCGGGTGGTAGTGGATATAAAGGGGGCCGCCCTCTCCTCCGGCTTCCCCGGCCGAATCACGGTGGACAATGAGCTCATCTCCGCCGTCCGCTACGCCGACCACGGCGACGACCTCTACCCGGACTATGCCCATACCGTGCGGGTAGTGCTGGATCTGAGGGACGGCATCACCTATCGGGAAAATGTGACGGTGGAGGTCCAGGACAACGGCGTACTGCTCACCACTTCCCTCCCCGACCGGGCGGAGCCCGACTACATCCCCACCGCCCCCATCGACCCCCAGCGCTCCACCATCGTCATCGACCCGGGCCACGGCGGCGGACGCACCGGCGCCCAATACGAGGGCATTGCGGAAAAGACCATCAACCTGTCGGTATCCAAAAAGCTCCAGGCCATCCTCCGGGGATATGGCTACAATGTGGTGATGACCCGGACCGGAGATGCGGACGTGGGGCTCTATGAGCGGGCCGACATCGCCAACGCCGTGGAGGCCGATCTCTTCGTCTCCCTCCACTCCAACGCCGCCCCCAACTACTCGGACTTCTCCGGCATCTACACCTACTACCACCCTTCCAGCGGACGGGGCGCCCGGCTGGCACAGGCCATCCAGACTCCGCTGACCCGTCTTACGGGCGGAATCGACCGGGGCATCAAAAGCGCCGACTTCGTGGTGCTGCGGGAAACCGAGATGTGCGCGGTGCTGGTGGAGATGGGCTTCATGACCAACCATGACGAACTGATGGACCTCATCGACGACGGCTATCAGGATAAGCTGGCCCAGGGCATCGCCGAGGGCATCGTCACCTACTTAAACGGGCTTCGCTAACGGCAGGAAGGGCCGGGATGGGATATCCCATCCCGGCCCCTTTTTTACATCGCCCAGGCGCACAGGCCCAGCAGGGCCAGCCCCGCCAGATTGGCCAGGGTAAACACCCCGAGATACCGTCCGGGACGGCTGCCCTCCGAGCGGAGATAGGCCCGAAAGGAGATCAGAGAGGCCAGGGAAGCGATCGGGGTCCCCAGTCCCCCCACGTTGGTCCCCACCAGCAGGCCCCGCCAGTCCCCGGTAAAGCCAGCAAGCAGCACGGCGGCCGGCACGTTGCTGACCACCTGGCTGGCCAGGGCGGCCGTCAGGGCGGTGTGTCCCTCCAGAAGGCCGGTCAGCCAATCCCGGACCGCTCCGATGCGGCCCAGATTCCCGGAAAAGACAAAAAAGCAGAAAAAGGTGGCCAGCAGCCCGTAGTCCACCCGCCGGAAAAGCTGCCGGTTGACCGCCAGTCCCGCCGCGATCACCACCGCCGTCAGCACGCCATAGTGGAGCACACGGAACACCGACAGCAGGCACAGGGCAAACAGTCCCGCCATGACCCGGAGCTGCCCCCCCTTCTCCAGCCGCTGTACGTCGCGGAACTCCACCTGAATGGGATCGCCGCTGGTGCACAGCGCGGCGGCGGTCAGCCCCGCCAGACTCACCAGGGTCAGGGGCAGCAGGGTCGAAAAGAAATCTCTCATTGGGATCTGAAATCGGGAGCAGAGAAACAGATTCTGCGGATTGCCCACCGGCATGGCCATGCTGCCCAGGTTGGCCGCCACGGTCTGGAGGACAATGAGATAGATGCGCTCCCGGGTCCGACCGATCAGCCCCAGCACCAGGATAGTAAACGGCACAAACGTGATGAGCGAGACATCGTTGGTGATGAGCATGGAGCTGAAAAAGGGCAGCAGCACCAGAATCAGAGCCAGCAGGCGGAAGCGCTTGCGTCCCGCCAGCAGCCGCTGGGCCAAAACGGCGAACACGCCGCAGTCCTCCGTCCCGGCCACCACCAGCATCAGGCAGAACAGCAGGCATAGCACCCGAAGGTCCACATAGGCGGCATAACCCCTGTCCGGCGGCACCGGCAGCATGGACAGCAGGGCGCAGACTGCCGCAAGGGTCAGTACCGGCTCGCGCTTGAGAAATGGGACAACTCGTTTGCCTTGGATGGCTTGCATATCTGCCTTCGCTCTTTTCTTCCCGATCTTGGCTCTCAGGCCAGCAGGGCCGCCGCCGCCGTGCCCAGTAAATTGGCGTTCTCCACCCGGCGGAACACCAGATGACGGCCCAGCTCTTCCGTGATATACGTGTGGCACAGCCGCTCCAGCTTCCGCCGGAAGAGATAGCCCTTATAGAAGGTGGACCCCTCCGCCACCACGCAGGCGGGACGATGGATGCTCCGGCCCAGATCGGCCTGCTCCAGCACGGCGGCCAGGTTGCAGCACACCAGCCGGGCCGCCCGCTCCACGCTGCGGTCGATGATGGTATAGACCAGCTCCCGGTCCCTCTCACTACCGCAGGCCGCGGAGAGCAGCCCGCCGCCGTAGGGACGGGCGGCAAAGGCGTCGGCCTCCACCAGCTCCAGACCATCCAGCGCCCGGAGGGTATCGGCCAGCCCGGAGGAAAACAGGCCGTCCTCCGCCCCCTGCCGCAGCGCGTGATAGATCACCTCGCCCTGGTAGCGGCCGGAGACCATCTTTTCGTAAAGGCACTTCCCCGCATCCATGCTGCCAGCATCCAGACGCCGGTCAAACGTCCCCTGGGGCACGCCGCAAAAGCCGCCGGACTCCATATTGATGATCATGCTGGCCGCCGGCCAGGGTGTGGACAGCTTGGCGATGTTCTCCCGGCGCTCGGAGTAGCAGGTGTTGACCCCCGTACCATAGATGAGCCCCGCGTAGCCGTCAAAAACCTCATCCTCCAACCCGGCCACACCGCCCAAAACGGCGGCCACCGTGTCGTTGAGGACCACAAACTCCACTCCCGGCGCCCCCTTGGCCGCCAGAGCGGCGGAGATTTCCTCTCCCAGCAGCATCCCCTCCGAGCCGGTGATCTGCACCTGCTTGGAGATGGCCACCACCCGTCCGTCCCGGTTGGGCAGGATCTCGGCGGCGTAGGAGAAGCACAAGCCCACCCGGCGGCTCTTCCTCGTCAGCGGCAGGAGGATGTCTGACACCTGGTCCAGAAAGGCCTCCTTTGTGACGGCTCCCCGGGAGCCGGGCATGGGCTGGACCGTCAGGTCCTCGATCACCGGCCCGCCGGCGGTCATCGTAACCACTGCGGAGCGGAAGTTGGTCCCCCCGGCATCCACCACAATGACGCTCCGGTCCCGGGGCAGCTCCCCCTCCAAGGTCAGATAGGTGGGCAGCATCAGGACAGGGGTCTCCTCCCCCCGCAGACCCCTGCCCATCTCCTCCAAAAAGCTCCGGGTACACCGGTGCAGAGCGATCTCCTCCGGCCTCATGTGGTATTTTTTCAGAAATTCATCCGCGCGGTGGGAAACAGCACGCATGGAAACGCACCTCCATCCAATGAGACGGCGGCCAAGCCGCGCCCTTGTATGCTTGATATGTACTCACCCATTTTACCCTATTTTTCTCCCGCAGGCAAGGCAATCGTGTCCTTTCTTTTTTTGTTGGCACTCACCGCAGTTTATGGTATACTTTTACCAGTAACAGCCGGGGCCGCAGTCCCGGCGAAAGGAGCGATACCATATGAAAAAAGTCGCCTTCATCGGTGTGGGCGTCATGGGCCGGGGCATGGTGAAAAACCTGCTCCAAGCAGGCTTCCATGTGCAGGTCTATTCCCGCAGCAAGAACAAGCTCGCTGATTTCCTGGCAGAGACCGGCGCGGTCTGGCACGATACCATCCCAGACTGCGTGGCCGGCTGCGATGCGGTCATCACCATGGTGGGCTATCCGAAGGACGTGGAGGAGGTCTACTTTGGCCCGGGCGGCATTCTCTCCAGCGCCGGAGCCGGGACCTACCTCATCGACATGACCACCACCGATCCCAAGCTGTCCCAGCGCATCTATGGCGAAGCTTCCGCCCGTGGACTCCATGCCTTGGACGCGCCGGTCTCCGGCGGGGACACTGGGGCCAAAAACGGCACCTTGTCCATCATGGTGGGCGGCGAGCAGGCCGATTTTGACGCCTGCCTGCCCCTGTTCCAGGCCATGGGCAAGAGCATCCTTTACGAAGGCCCCGCCGGCTTCGGCCAGCACACCAAGATGGCCAACCAGATCGCCATTGCCGGGGCGGTCTCCGGCGTGTGTGAGGCGCTCTCCTACGCTGAGCATATGGGGCTGGACACCCGGAAGATGCTGGACAGCATCAGCCAGGGCGCCGCCGGAAGCTGGCAGATGAGCAACGTGTGCCCCAAAATGATGGCGGAGGACTACGCCCCCGGCTTCTTCCTCAAGCATTTCATCAAGGACATGACGATCGCCGCCAGCCAGGGCGCGGGGGAGCTGCCCGTGCTGCGGCAGGTCCTTTCGGAGTATCAGGAACTGGAGGCCGCCGGGGAAGGCGACCTGGGTACCCAGGCCCTGATTCGCTGGTACCGGAAGGACTGAAACGCTTTTATGACCGTCTCCCGCCGGACCTCTTTTGAGGTCCGGCTTTTTATTTTGATTGCGCCTGCGCAAAATTTGTAGTATACTGTTTTATCTTTTGTGGAGCCTCATTCGAAAGGAGACGCGCCCATGAGCATTGCACGGCTCTTTCAGGAGAAATCTGTGGTTTTCTCCTGTGAAGTATTCCCACCGAAAAAGACCAGCCCCATTGAAACCGTCTACCGAACCCTGGATCAGCTTCAGGACCTCCGCCCCGACTACATCAGCGTCACCTTTGGAGCGGGCGGCTCCGCCGGAGACAATCTGACCGGCCGCATTGCCGCCGCCATCCAGGACCAGTACCACATCCCCTCGGTGGCCCACCTGTCCTGCGTCAACTATACCCGGGACGAGGTGGCCGGGCTGCTGGACGGTCTGAAAGCCATGGGCATTGAAAACATCCTGGCCCTGCGGGGAGACATGGACCCAAACCACCCCCCCAAGACAGATTTTCAGTACGCCAGCCAGCTCATTGCGTTCATCAAGAGCCGTGACAACAGCTTCCACCTCTCCGGGGCCTGCTATCCGGAGGGCCACATCGAGAGCCCCGACATGGTCAGCGACATCCTTAACCTGAAAAAGAAGGTGGACGCCGGGGCGGAGCATCTGGTCTCCCAGCTCTTCTTCGACAACGACGACTTTTACGATTTCCGCGAAAAGGCCCGCATCGCCGGGATCAACGTGCCCATCCAGGCGGGCATCATGCCGGTGCTCAACAAAAGCCAGATCGAGCGTATGGTCTACCTCTGCGGCGCCAGCATCCCCAAGAAGCTGGCCCGGATGCTCAGCCGCTACGGCGACCACCCGGCGGCCCTGCGGGACGCGGGCATCGCCTATGCCATTGACCAGATCTCCGATCTGGTGGCCAGCGGCGTGGAGGGTATCCACCTTTACACCATGAACAACGCAGGGGTAGCCCGCGCCATCTTCGATCGGGTCTCCACGCTGTTCACCGTGTGAGGCTTCTCTATGGACATCACTCTGACACACATCCCCCGGGAAGAGGTCCTGCGCTATCTGGGCTGCCCCGGCACGGAGGACCCGGCCACTCTGGCCCTGGTGGAAGGCTGTTCCGCCCGGCTGCTCGCCGCCGCCCGGCCCAAGTGGACGTACCGGGTCTTCGGCCTCGCCGTTCAGACCGACGGGGTACGGCTGGACTGCGGGCTCCTGCTGCCCGGCCGGGACCTGGCCGCCCATCTGCGCGGCTGTTCCCGGGCAGCCCTTCTGGCCGCCACCCTCTCCGCCCCGGTGGACGCCCTGCTGCGCCGGGCCCAGGCCGAGGACCTGGCCGCCGCCGTTGCGCTGGACTGCTGTGCCACCGCCGCCGTCGAAGCCGTCTGCGACCTGGCGGAGGCGGAGATCCGGGCCCGGTTCCCCGGCTGCTCCTTTCCCTTCCGGTTCAGTCCGGGCTACGGGGATCTGCCCATCGAGCTCCAGGACCCCATTCTCCGGCTGCTGGACGCCCCCCGGCGCGTGGGGCTGTGCGCCACTGACCGCCACATCCTCACCCCCCGCAAATCGGTGACCGCCGTTCTGGGCATCTCCGACGGCGAGATTTCCCCCCAGAAGCGAGGCTGCGCCTCCTGCACCTTCCGGGACCGCTGTAAATTTCAATGCAAGGAGAGTATTTGATGTGGACTTTCGAACGCTCTTGAACGCGCCCGGCTTTGTCCGTCTGGACGGAGCCATGGGCACCATGCTCCAGCGCAAGGGACTGCCGGTGGGCATGGCCCCCGAGCTGGCCGGCCTGGAGCATCCGGACTGGCTGCTGGAAATCCACCGGGCGTATCTGGCCGCCGGAGCTCAGGTCGCCACTGCCAATACCTTTGGGGCCAGCGCCCTTAAGCTGGCGGGCACCGGCTGCACGCCTGAGGCAGTCATCGCCGCCAATGTGAGTCTGGCCCGGCAGGCCGTAGGAGACCGCGCCCTGGTGGCTCTGGACATCGGCCCGTTGGGCCAGCTTCTGGAGCCTACCGGCACCCTGCGCTTTGACGATGCCTACGACTGCTTCGCTCAGATGGTCCGGGCCGGCGCCAAAGCCGGCGCCGACCTGGTGCTGCTGGAGACCATGACCGACCTCTATGAGGTCAAGGCCGCCCTTCTGGCTGTAAAGGAAAATTCCAGTCTCCCAGTGATCTGTACCATGACCTTTGAGGACAACCGGCGCACCTTCCTGGGCTGCGATCTTCCCTCCATGGCCCTGACCCTGGAGGGCCTGGGAGCCGACGCCATCGGTGTCAACTGCTCTCTGGGGCCCCGGGAGTTTCCGGCGCTGCTGGAGGAGCTGGCCCGCTGGACCTCGCTGCCCCTGGTGGCCCAGCCCAACGCCGGGCTCCCCGACCCCGGCGGCAAGGGATATGACATTACACCGGAAGAGTTTGCAGACAGCATGGCTGACCTGGCCCGGCTGGGGGTCAAGTGCCTGGGCGGATGCTGCGGCACCGATCCCGCCTATATCGCCCTGACGGGGAAACGGCTGGATAAGCTCACCTACCGGCGTTCCCTCCCCCAGGTCCCCGCGGCGGTGTGCAGCGGCACCCGGACGGTGTCCGTGGACCGGGTCCGCATTATCGGCGAGCGCATCAACCCCACCGGGAAAAAGCGCTTCAAGGAGGCCTTGCTCCGGGAGGACATGGATTACATCCTGGACCAGGCCCTGCAGCAAACCGGGGCGGGGGCCGACCTTCTGGACGTCAATGTGGGCCTGCCTGAGATCGACGAGCCCGCCATGATGGTGCGGACGGTCAAGGCCCTCCAGGGAGTCACGGACGCCCCCCTCCAGTTGGATTCCTCCGACCGGCAGGCTCTGGAAGCCGGTCTGCGCGCTTACAACGGCAAACCCATCGTCAACTCGGTGAACGGAGACGACCAGGTGCTGGATGCCCTACTCCCCCTGGTGAAAAAATATGGCGCGGCGGTGGTGGGCCTCACGCTGGACCGGGACGGCATCCCCAAAACCGCGGAAGAGCGCCTCGCGGTGGCCCGGCATATCCTGGACAAGGCCCTCACCTACGGCATCCGGCGGGAGGACGTCTACATCGACTGCCTGACCCTTACCGTCTCCGCCGAGCCCCAGGCCGCCGCCGAGACGCTGAAGGCGGTGGCGCTGGTCAAGGAGAAGCTGGGACTTAAGACCGTACTGGGGGTGTCCAACATCTCCTTCGGACTGCCCGGCCGACCCCTGATTAACCAGAATTTTCTCACCATGGCCATGACCCACGGACTGGACCTGCCCATCCTCAATCCCAATGTGGAGGCTATGACCGCCGCCGTGCGCTGCTATCACCTGCTGACCAATCAGGACGCCGACGCCAAAGCATTTATCGCCGCCTATGGCGGGACCCCAGCCGCGCCCTCTCCCGCCCCGGCTGCCGGACGCAGCCTGGCGGACACCGTCATTCATGGTCTGAAGGGCGAGGCTCACGCCGCCGCCCGGGCCCTGCTGGAGACGACGGCCCCCATGGAGGTGGTCAACGGCGTGCTGATCCCTGCCCTGGACAAGGTGGGGGCTGATTTCGAGGCGGGCCGTATCTTCCTTCCTCAGCTCATTCAAGCCGCGGGAGCCGCGCAGGCCGCCTTTGAGGTGGTGCGGGAGCGCCTATCCTCCGACAGCGGCGGCGAGACCGCCAGCCGCGGCACCATCGTGCTGGCCACCGTCCAGGGGGACATCCACGATATCGGCAAAAACATCGTCAAGGTACTGCTGGAAAACTACGGCTACACCGTGGTGGACCTGGGCCGGGACGTGGACCCTGCCGCCGTGGCAGAAGCCGTCCGGCGGCATGAGGCGCCGCTGGTGGGGCTGTCCGCCCTCATGACCACCACCCTGGGCAGCATGGAAAAGACCATTACCCTTCTCCATGAGGAGGGGCTCTCCTGCCGGGTGATGGTGGGAGGCGCCGTTCTGACCCCGGACTACGCCCGGAAAATGGGCGCCGACTTCTATTCCGGCGACGCCAAGGAAAGCGTGGACATCGCCAAGCGCATTTTCGGATAAAAAAGGACCGTGTGCATGCACACGGTCCTTTTTCTGTCGTTACAGCAGATTCTCCTCGCTCTTCGGGTCGAAGAGATGGACCAGGTCCTCCCGGAATGTGAAATAGATGGGCGTCCCATAGCCCAGTCCGCCCCGGAGCTCCTCAGACAGCTCGGTGGTGGGGACCCGCAGGACCACGTCTTTGCTGTCCTGGGTGGTGACGTGGAGGTGAATCTCGCTGCCCATCATCTCGGACACGTCCACCTTGGCGGCTACAAAGTGCTCCCCCGGCGTCAGGGCAAAGGCAATGTGCTCCGGACGGATGCCCAGAATCACGTCCTGGTCGCCGTACCCCTTTTCTGCCAGCCTCTGCTGGATTCGGTCCGACAGCGGCATCACCGCCCCGGCCACAGCCGCCTGGTAGCCCGCGCCGGTCTTTTGGAGCCGGGCGTCAAAAAAGTTCATCTGGGGAGAGCCGATGAAGCCCGCCACAAAGATGTTGGCCGGGTGCTCAAACACCTCCTGGGGCGTGCCGATCTGCATGATGTAGCCGTCCTTCATGATGACGATGCGGTCACCCAGCGTCATGGCCTCGGTCTGGTCATGGGTGACATAGATGAAGGTGGTGTCGATGCGCTGGCGGAGCTTGATGATCTCGGCCCGCATCTGGTTGCGCAGCTTGGCGTCCAGGTTGGACAGGGGCTCGTCCATGAGGAACACCTGGGGGTTGCGGACGATGGCCCGACCGATGGCCACCCGCTGCCGCTGGCCGCCGGACAGGGCCTTTGGCTTGCGGTCCAGATAGCTGGTGATGTCCAGGATCTCGGCGGCCTCCCGAACCTTTTTGTCGATCTCCTCCTTGGGCAGCTTGCGCAGCTTCAGGGCGAAAGCCATGTTTTCGTACACGGTCATGTGGGGATACAGGGCATAGCTCTGGAAGACCATGGCGATATCCCGGTCCTTGGGCTCCACGTCGTTCATCCGCTTTTCACCGATGAACAGGTCGCCCTCGCTGATCTCCTCCAGACCGGCCACCATCCGCAGCGTGGTGGATTTGCCGCATCCCGAGGGGCCTACCAGCACGATGAATTCCTTGTCCGCGATCTCCAGATTGAAGTCGTGAACCGCCGTCACCTTGTTGTCGTAAATCTTTTTTACGTTCTTCAGGGTCACAGTTGCCATGTACCTGGGCCGTAAGGGCCATGCCTCCGCAAAGTCCCCCTCGCCCATGAAGAGCGAACCTCCATGGACGTTACGGCAGGTCTCCACACTGCCGCACCGCCGGCCCGGCGGAGCTGGTCTCCTCCTTTTTTACGGCTCCCGCGGCGCTATGAGGTAGGAGTAGCGGAGCGGGGCCTGTTTCGTGGGCCGTGCACCCGGCCCTGAACGGATGATACCATATCTCAGCGGATATTTCCACCGCAAACAATATTTCTCAGTCCCATATTTTTGTCCAGAATGGCCCAATTGGCCCGTTTCCCGGTTTCCAGGCTGCCCACCCGGCTGTAGATGCCGATGCCCAGGCCGGATTGACGGCGGCAGCCTTCACCGCCGCGGTCAGAGGGGCGCCCATGGACACAACCGTACGGATAAAGTCCAGGGCGCCGGCGCGCTCCGGGGCTACCGGCACCAGCTTTACCAAGCCGCCGGCCGCCGGTTATCCGCATACCGTTTCCCCGGCTTCTACCAGCGCGTGGAGCGCCGCCCGATCCCCCACCAGCGTCACGTCGGGATGGAGCTGGAGGATTGAGGCGGGCACCTGAGGGGTCACTGGCCCCCGGAAGGCCCGGCACACGATCTCCGCCTTGTCCTCCCCGCTGACCACCACCAAAATGCGCCGGGCCTGCATGATGTTCTTGATGCCCATGGTCAGCGCCCGCCGCGGCACGTCCTCCCGGGAGGCAAAGAACCGGGCGTTGGCATCGATGGTGGTCTGGGACAGGTCCACCGCATGGGTCTCCAGCTCAAAGGTGTGGCCCGGCTCGTTGAAACCGATATGCCCGTTGTGCCCCATGCCCAGAAGCTGCAGGTCGATGCCCCCCAGCTTCTGGATGACCCGGTTGTACCGGGCGCATTCGGCCTCCGGGTCCTCCGCCAGGCCGTTGGGCACATGGGTGTTCTCCGGCCGGACGTCAATGTGGTCGAAGAAATTCGTCTGCATGAAACGGCGGTAGCTCTGCTCATGAGTGGGGGCCAGGCCGCAATATTCGTCCAGATTGACCGTCCGGGTCTCGGCAAAGCTGAGGTCGCCCTTGCGGTACCATTCGATGAGCTGCTGGTAGGCTCCAATGGGGGTGGACCCGGTGGCAAGCCCCAGGACACAGTCCGGCTTCAAAATCACATGGGCGGAGAGAATATTGGCCGCTCGGCGGCTCATCGCCTGATAATCCTCCGACTGGTAGATCCGCATGGCAGTATGACTCCTTTATTTACAGTATTTGACGCTCCTATGGTGCGCTCCTTTTGCGCACTTTTCATTAGCATATACCATTTCCTCCATCCCCGTCAACTTATCCTGCGGCATATGTGCAAAAGGGCCCCGGATGCGCGGCGCATCCGGGGCCCACTTTTGTCTTACAGCAGCAGGCCGGTGAGGCACTGGCCGGCCAGAAACAGGAGGAATGCGCTGAGGACCGGCGCGGCCCGGCACACCGGGCCGGAGGACAGGCGGTCTGCCATGGAGGTATAGAGCATGGCGGTTACAGCAAAGACTGCCCCGCCCAGCAGGCACAGCTCCAGCGCCTGGGCGGCGCTCACCAGCCCGGCGCACCAGGGCAGCAGACCGAGGGTAACCCCGCCCAGCAGGATCAGGGGGACCCACGCCCGCCTGGCGCCCGGAGCCAGATAGCGCTCCACAACCAGCGCGGCCAGGGAGAGGGCCGTCACCACCGGAACGTTCAGCTCCGGCAGAACTGTGGCAGGCGCAAAGGTCCTCCACAGCAGCACACACAGGCAGGCCAGACCGACCACGGCGGCCAAAATCACATTGAGCAGCAGGCTGCGATTCCGTTCCATTACCAATCCCCCCATTCCGTCGCGCTGGAGGACACATCCGCCCCGGTGACGAAGGCCGCCGCCGAGTTGACCCCCTTGGCGATGGCCTTGGAGGTCACCGTGGCCCCGGTGAGGGCTTCGATGTCCTTCCCCACCGACGCCTCCCCCGCCGTGCCCAGGAACTGGCCCAGGAAGGCGGTGTCGGTCAGGGCCTCCCGGCCCAGGCCATAGGTCTCATGCAGGTCCCGGACCACTACGCCGGTCACGCCGCCGTCCTTGCCCACGCCCACCAGGAGCGTCACGTCCCCCGCATAGCCGGCGGTGACGGTCTCAATCACATAGCCCGCATCCGCCCCATAGACGGCCCGGATGTTCTCGTCCTCTCCGGTGTATTCCTCCGGGACAAAGCCGGAGCCGCCGGGCAGAAGGCGGGCCATCATGGCCTCCCGCTCGGCCGCCCGGTTCCGCTCCGCCACCGGGCGCAGGGCGGCGGCGGCCCCAAGCAGCACCAGTGCCGAGAGGGCAATGGCGGCTATCGGTCGTAAAAGCTCTTTCATGCCGCCCCTCCTTTCACCGCGCCGAAGCGACGGGGCGCGGTATAACGGTCGATGAGCCACACGGCGGCGTTCATCAGCAGAATGGCATAGGTCACTCCGCCAGGGAACAGTCCGTTGTAGCGGAAGAGCACCGTCAGCACGCCGCAGCCCACTCCATAGAGAAGCTGGCCGCGGGGCGTGGCCGGCGAGGTGGCGTAGTCGGTGGCCATGAAGATGGCCCCCAGCATCACGCCGCCGCCGAATAGGCTGTAGAGCATCCACTGCAGCGGGTCCTCCCCCTTGGAAAATGCCAGGGTCAGCAGGGCCACAGAGCCCAGGTAGGCCACGGGAATGCGGGGAGAAATGACCTTTCGCGCCACCAGATAAACTCCGCCCAGGAGCAGCGCCAGGGCAGAGGCCTCTCCGATGCAGCCGGCCACATTGCCCAGGAACAGGTCCAGAAGCGGCGTTTCGGGCAGAGCGGGCATCTGCATGTGGTGGAGCGGGGTGGCCGAGGTGGCCGCCTCCGCGGCGGAGCCCAACAGGGGCAGCTCCGCGCCGGGGGCGGCAAAGCGCACCAGCCAGGACGGCCACAGCATCAGCAGGAAGGCCCGGGCCGCCAGGGCCGGGTTGAAGATATTCTGTCCCAGCCCACCGCACAGGCCCTTGACCGCCACCACAGCGAACACGCCGCCCAGAGCCGCCAGCCAGTAGGGCGCGGTGGCGGGGAGGGTCATGGCCAGCAGGACGCCGGTGACGGCGGCGGAGCCGTCGGGCAGGGTGTTGTGCTGCCGGGTCAGCACCCGGAACAGCCCCTCGGACGCCAAGCAGGCCAGAACGGTCACCGCCGTCAGCAGGAAGGCCCGTGGGCCGTAGGCCCAGGTCCCCGCCGCCAGGGCGGGCACGAGAGCGATGAGCACGTCGCGCATGATGCGCCCGGTGCTCTCCCTCCCCCGGATGTGGGGGGAGGCCGTCACGGTCAGGTTCATGAGGCATTCTCCTCCTTCACGGCTCGTTTTCCCGCCCGGAAGGACTCCACCAGCGGGAGCCGTCCGGGGCAGACATAGGCGCAGCAGCCGCACTCGATACAGTCGGTGAGATTCAGCCGTCTCAGAGCGGTCAGGTCTCCCGCCTGCTCGAAGCGGTAGAGGTACAGGGGCTGGAGGCTCATGGGGCAGGCCGTCACGCATTTCGCGCAGCGGATGCACTGGGGGTGCGCCCCCTCTCGGTCCTGTGCCCGGGACAGGCAGAGTACCGCATTGGTGCCCTTGACCACCGGGACGGCCAGGTCAGCCTGCGCCACGCCCATCATGGGACCGCCGGAGAGGACCTTCCACACGTCGCCGGTCAGCCCGCCCGCGGCAGCAATGACCTCCGAAAACGGGGTGCCGATGCGAACGATGAGGTTTTTCGGCTCCCGCACCCCCTCTCCAGTGACGGTGACGATGCGCCGGGTCACCGGCTCCCCCTCGTACACCGCTTTGTAGATCGAAGCGAAGGTGGCCGCATTGAACACCGCGCAGCCCACGTCCTTCGGCAGAGCGCCGGGGGGCACCTGCCGCCCGGTGACGGCCTGAATGAGCTGCTTCTCCGCCCCCTGGGGGTAACGGGTGGGCAGGATCAGCAGTTCTATGCCGGGGAAGGTCTCCATCTGTTTTTTCAGGATACCGACGGCCTCGGACTTGTTGTCCTCCACCGCCAGTACCGCCCGCTTGGGCTCCAGCACCGCCATCAGCGCCCCCATTCCCCGCAGCACCTGCTCGGGATAGGTGCACAGCAGCGCGTCGTCGGCGGTGATGTAGGGCTCGCACTCACAGGCGTTGGCAATGAGGGTGTCCACCCGGCCCATGCCGGCCACCGTCTTTACGTCGGTGGGGAAGGTGGCGCCGCCCATGCCGACGATGCCCGCCTCCCCAATGATGGAGACGATCTCCTCCTTGGTCAGGCCGGAGAGGTCCAGATGGGGCTCCAGCGCTGAGGCGGGCGTATCCTGGTAGTCGTTTTCAATGACCACCGACAGCACCTGGCCGCCGCCGGGATGGGGGCGGGGCTCCACCGCCGTCACCAGGCCGGAAACCGAGGCGTGGACGGGCACGCACAGGCCCTCCCCGTCTCCCAGCTTCTGGCCCAGTCCCACGGTGTCGCCGGGCTTCACCAGGGGGGTGCAGGGTGCGCCGATGTGCTGGCGCAGGGGGATGACCACCTGAGCGGGAATGGGAGCCGGGGCCGGGATGCCCCGGCCGGTCAGTTCCTTGCGGTCCGCCGGATGGACGCCGCCGAAAAACAGGTGTTTCATGCTTTCACCTCAAAATCAAGTTCGGATGTAATCGGAAAATCCAGGGCTGTAACGCAATTCCCCATCCAGGTCCACCCACATGGCCTCCGCTCCACAGCGGTCCAGCAGGGCCTGGCCCTCCGCCTGGGGGAGGGTAAACAGAGCGGTGGAGAGGGCGTCGGCCAGGCCGGAGTCGGGGCACAGGACGGTGACCGCCCGCCAGCGGGCGGCAGGATACAGGGTGTCCGGGTCGATGATGTGGTGGTAACGCACGCCGTCCACCGTATAATAGCGCTGATAATCCCCGCTGGTGACCACCGACACATCCTGAACATAGACGGTGTGAAGGTAGTCCCCTTTCTCCCCGTCCGGATTCTGCACCCCCACCACCCAGGGCGCGTTCTCCACCGGCTTGGGGCCGGTGGCCCGGACGTTTCCCCCCACGCTGATGAGCAGTCCGGCCGGAGCGTTCCGGCAAACCTGCTCCACGGCGTACCCCTTGGCCACCGCCCCCACGTCCAGCCGGGCGGCGGGATCGGTGAGGCGGACGGTGGAGGCCGCCTCATCGATGACCAGCGCGTCAAAGCCGGTGTGCTCCCCCGCCTCCGCCAGGGCGGCGGCGCCGGGCAGAGCGGCGTGCTCCGGGTCCTCCACGCCGGCGTTCCGGGCCTCGTGCCACAGGGACAGCACGCTGCCCAGGACCACGTTCACCCGGCCGCCGGTGTCCTCATACAGCTCCCGGCAGAAAAGCAGCAGATCGACGATCCTCCGGTCCACCTGCACCGCCGCGCCCCCGGCGCCGTCGTTGACGGTCTTGAGGTTGCTCACGCCCTCATAGCTGTTGTAGATGTCAAACAGCCGGTGGTACTCCAAAAGCTGGTCGTGGAGCTCCTGGGCGGCGGCCCGGAAATCCTCCTCCCGCCGGGCGTAGCCCACCACGGTGGTGACGGTGTCAAAGAGGGTGAGGAAACTGGCCTCGTAGCGTTTGGGTCCCTCCTCCTCCGCCCGCGCGGAGCAGCCGGACAGCGCCAGCAGCGCCGCCAGCATCAGGGACAGCAGGCGTTTGTTCATAGCGCTCCCCTTTCAGACAGCGATGGGGAGGGCCCATGGGGCCCTCCCCATCGGGAAAAGCAATTGGCTCAGGCTGCGGCCTTCTCGATGAGGGTCTGGAACTCGCCGATGCCGATGGTGACGGAGGCGGCCAGATCGGCGTCGGTGGGGCTCTCGTGGTCGTCCACGGCAATGCCGCTCACCTCGGACACGGTCTTGCCCGTGACATAGGCGCTGAAGGCGGCAGCCTGCTCATACCACTCCTTGCCGATGGAGGACGCCTTTTTCATGCCGTAGGCATCGCCCAGCTCATTCTTAGAGGGCTGCGCGGCGGTCAGGTCGGTGGTGATCTTGCCGGCGGCGTCGAACTTCACATTTGCCTGGACGGCGTCGATGAAGCAGCTCGTGACGGTGTCTCCGTTCAGGGTGACGGCGGCCACGGTGGCGTAGGCCTGAGCCAGGCCGTCGCCCTCGGCGGAGGCGTCCTTGCTCTTGGCCATGTTGGTGACGGAGGTCAGGGCCAGCTTGTCGCCCTTCCGGGCGCCCAGATGCTCGGCGTTGTTTACCGCGCGCTCAATGCCGGCGATGAAATCGGTGATGGACAGGGTGACGGAGGCGGCCAGGTCGGCGTCAGTGGCCTGGCCGTCGGCGTTGACGGCGACGCCCTTGAGCTCCTCCACCGTCTTGCCTACGGCGTACTCCGCCATGGCGGCGGCCTGCTCGTTCCACTCCTTGCCGATGGAGGAGGCCTTGCCCATACCGTAATCGGCGCCCAGTTCATTCTTGCTGGCAAAGGAAGTGGCGGGGTCGGTCGTCAGCTTGCCGGCGGCGTCAAAGCCGATCTTGGCCTGGATGGCGTCAATCACGCAGGCGTCGATCACGCCGTCGTCACCCACCGTGACGGCCACCAGAGACACATTGGCCTGGGCCTGGCCGTCGCCCTCGGCGGAGGCGTCCTTGCTCTTGGCCA
>NZ_DCJO01000033.1:172184-202618 GCF_002320075.1 Intestinimonas sp. UBA1698
GGGAGGGGGTGGGGGAGGGGCTGGGGGCGGGCGAGCCGGTGCTGACGGCAGGCTTGCCGCTGCATCCGGCCAGCAAGCCCAGGGACAGGGTCAGGGACAGGGCGGTGACAGACAGTTTTTTCAGGTTCATTTCAATTCTACCTCCGTATTGGTTTATTTTGCGGGGGTGTGGGGCTCTATCTGCTTCATTTCAAAGTGGATCAGAAATGACAACAGCGCACGCAGGATGATGACGGCGCCCAGGACGGTGAGTTCGGTCAGGTCCCGAACCAGTACCGTCTTGAGAATCTCGGCCGCCATCTTGAATTCCAGGCTCAGGGCCAGGCCGTTGGCCAGTTGGAATTTAATATCGCGGGGCTCCCGGGTCACCAGTCCCTTCAAATACCGTCCGAAGGCTGCCACGGCGGAGACGGCCACCACGAAGATCCCCATCATCTCACACAGGGGGATGAGGACGGACAGGGTGGTCTCAACGAGGGTTTCCAGCATAGGACACCTCCTGGGTGGGGATGGGCCGCTGTCCGGCGGCCAGCAGAGCGCGGAAGGAGGCGGAGGAGGCCGCTCCGGTGGCCAGGCCGGTGAGGACCGACACCGCCAGCAGGAAGGGCAGATAGGAGATCACGTACACCGAGCCCAGCAGCACCATGGCGGCGCAGATCTGGCCCAGGTTGTGGGCGGCCGCCCCCAGCACACTGACCCCGTAGACCGAGAGAGCGGGGATGCGTCGGGCCAGGGTCATGGTCCCCAGGGCCAGCAGCCCGCCGGTGAGGGAAAAGGCCAGCGCGGACAGCCCCCCGCCGAACAATGACCCCAGGAAGCAGCGCAGCCCCAGAATGGTGACAGCCGGGCGGGTCCCCAGGAAATAGAGGGCCATGAGGGTGACGACATTGGCCAATCCCAGCTTGACGCCGGGCAGAGGCACCGCTATCTGGAGCGGGAGGAATCGCTCCAGATAAGACAGCCCCAGCGCCAGAGCTACCAGCACCGCGCACAGGGCCAGCGCTTTCGCTTTCATCCACACTCCCCCTTATCCTACCACGGCGTCCACATCGGGCGCGCCGGTGAGGCGGATCTCCACCCGGTTGGGCAGGCAGACCACCGCCCGCCCCGCCGCCGAAACCCAGCCGCTGTGAACGCAATCCGCACCGGGGCAATCGGCGTAGGTGACGGCCACCTGGCCGTCCCGGACGGTGATGGTGTTGGTATAGGCCCCTGTCAGGGTGAGGGATGCCTCCCGGTCCAGGGGCAGCTCCCCCACCAGCTTCCCCTCCTGATACACCCGCGCCACCACACGGTCGGTCCCGGCAGCCCGGGCCCAGAGCGCCAGCCCAAGGGCCAGGGCACACAGGAGGACGGCTCCGATGGCCGCCAGATCCCCCCGCCGGAAGGAAAGGCCCCCGCCGCGAGTCATGACTCCCCTCCTCCGCCGCTCCGGCGGCGCATGACCTTCAGCGCCACAAACTGGCTGAGAAGCTCCACCGTCCCGGCGATGCCCAGGGGACCGCTGTCCACCGTCAAGTCATAGCGGGACAGGTCGGCCCACTTGCCTCTGGTGTGAACGCCGTAGAGGCGGGCGCGCTCCCGGTCCTGCCGGAGGGCCTCCCGCCCGGCCTCCCCGGCGGGCAGACCGTACTGCTGGACGATGCGCTCCACCCGGTGATCCATGTCGCAGTGGATGAACACCCGGATCAGCCCCTCGGTGCCGGAGAGCACGTGGTCGGCGCAAAACCCCACGATGACGCAGGGACCCTGGGCCGCCATGGCCCGGATGGCGGCAAATTGCTCGTTTTCGCCGCCGCGCAGCTCCAGATCGGCGTCATGGCAGGGAATGCCCAGCCGCTGGGCCAGCCGCTGGCCGATTTCTTTGCCGCCGCTGCCGTACTTTCGTCCGATGGTGATGACCACGCCGCTCCCTCCCTGCATGTTTTCTTGCAGATCACAGTCTAACACTGCAACCTTAACGTCTGATACATGGCGCCTTAATAATTATTAAGATGCCCAAAAAAGACGCCGCGAAACCCATTGGGTTTCGCGGCGTCTGGTCAATCGGGCTCCGCCTCCCGTGGCGTGATGGGAAAGGTCACGGTGAACGCCGCGCCCCCCTCCGGGGCGGCCTCCACCTCAACGCGCCCGCGGTGCTCCTCCACCACCTGCTGGACAATGGCCAACCCCAGGCCGGTGCCCTTCCCGCTCTCCTTGGTGGTAAAGAAGGGCTCGAAAATGTGGGGCAGCACCTCCGGCGGGATGCCCGGTCCGGTGTCGGCCACCCGGAGGCGGATGGAGCTCTGGTCAGCGCTGGTGGTGACCGTCAGCGTCCCACCGTCCTCCTCCATGGCCTGGAAGGCGTTGAGCACCAGGTTCAGCAGGAGCTGGGAGAGCTGGGTCTCGTTGCCGTGGAGCCACAGGTGGCGGCAGTCCAGCCCCAAGACCACCTCCACCCCCGGCGGCTGGGCCGGAGCGGCCACCTCCAGCACCCGGCGGACCAGCTCGTCGGGAGAGACATACTGGAAGCTGAGGGCCGAGTTCTTCCGAGACAGGTCAGACAGGCGGGAGATGATGGTCTTGGCCTTGCGGGAGGCGTTGTAAATCTCCAACACGCTGTCGTAGAGCTCCGTGTCCTCCGGCGGCAGCTTTTCCAGCGCCAGAATGCTGTAGCCCATGATGGGGGTGAGCAGGTTGTTGAACTCGTGCGCGATGCTGGAGGTCAGGGTGCCGATGGTCTCCAGCCGCTGATGGTGGGCCAGCTCCCGGGTCTGCCGGTTGAGCTCCTCCATGGCCTGGTTCTTCTTCCGCAGCACCGCCAGCTCCCGGAGGCTGCGCTCATTCCGCCGACCGGCCCGGATGGAGAGCACCGCCAGCAGCACGATTCCGGTCACCACCATGCCGCCGTAGGCCAGAAGCCGGACAGCCGCCAGATGCAGCGGGCCGATGACCCCGTCGTAGTTTACCGAAACCCCCACCGCAAAGAAGCCGTTGGTCTCCTCCGTGGCCGGGAGCACCGCCATGCGGGCGATGTAGGTCTCCCCGCTGCGGCAGTAATTGGTCTCGTAGAAGGCCGTACCCTCCCGGGCCTGCTCCTGGTGCTCCATCAGATAGGTCAGACCGCTGAAATCGCAGTCTCCCGCCTTCAGGTCGTCCACCAGGTCCACCTGCACGCCGTCCATCGTCCGGTGGAGCAGGGTTTGTCCCCCCGCGTCCAGCAGCATGATGCGATCCTGGGTCCCGACGGTCAGGTCGCCCGCCACCCGCTGGTAAAAGCCCTCCAGATCCATCAGCGCCGCATAGCCCAGCCCCTCCTCCCGCTCCCGCACGAAGGCCAGGTAGATCCCCCCGTCCCCATCCATGCACGGGCGGATGCTGACCATCCCCTCTCGGCCCGCCTGGGGCGGAAAGCGGTAGTCGGTGCGCCCCCCGGTGGAGAGGAACACCACTCCGTCCTGGAGGGCCAGCACCGCCTGGATCAGATCGTCCTGGGCCAGCACGTTCTCCTCCATTCGGTAGAGCAGCTCCGCGGTATCCCCTGTGGTCCGCCAGGTCTCCTCCGCCGTGTGGAAGCCGCGCCGTTCGGTGACGTAGATCAGATTGGTGCCGTAGCGGTTCAGATAGCTCTCCACACTCCGGTCCACCGACCGGGCCAGGCGGAAGAGCTGGTCGTCCTCGCTGGCCAGGAGGATATCCCCGTATCGGTCGAACACCCGGTAGACCATCCCCAGCCCGGTGACGATCAGCAGCAGGATCAGGCTCAGGACCAGAAAGAACCGCTGCTTCCTCCTTTTAACAGGCTCCACAGGCAAACCCCCTTGTCAAACGTCCTGTTTTTGTCTATACTAACCATACACGATAGGGTCCATGCTGTAAAGGGGGAGTATTATGCCGGACATCGTGCTCATCGCAGACGACGACCAGGCCGTCCTCACTATGCTCTATAAGGTCGTACGCAGCAACGGCATCGAGGCGGACACCGCCGCCAGCGGCGAAGAGGCTCTGGCGCTGCTGGAGCAAAAACCCTATGACCTGCTCCTGCTGGACGTAAACAAGCATGGCATGGACGGCTTCCAGGTGGTCCAGGCCATTCGCCGCCGGGGGCTGAAGCTCCCCATCATCATCGTCAGCGGCCGCAAGGAGGACTACGACACCCTGTACGGCCTGGATATCGGGGCGGACGACTATGTGACCAAGCCCTTCAACCCCGTCACCCTGGGCGCCAAGGTCAAGGCCCTGATCCGCCGCAGCCGCAACCATCTACCCGGCGTGGACAGCGTCATCGCCGCCGGTCCCTTCCAGTACAACACCAGCACCCTGCGGTTCTATAAAAACGGTCGGGAGATTCTCCTGTCCTCCAAAGAAAACGCCATGATGAAGCTCTTCATCGACAACGTCAACCGCATCTTCTCCAAGGATATGCTCTATGACCTGATCTGGGGCGAGGCCATCATCGACGAAAACGCCATCATGGTCTACGTCAATCGCCTGCGCCAAAAGATTGAAGAGGACCCGTCCAACCCCAAATACATCCAGACCGTCCGCGGCCTGGGCTACCGCTTTGTGGTCTGACCCCCACCGGACCGCCCTTCCCCAGACCGGAAGGGCGGTTTTTCTGCCCCCCAAAGCATCTAAAGTATCTTATACAGATGGTATAATACGCTTTTTCTTTGGGCTGCTCCTTCCGTCCTTCCCGCAAGTTTTCTCTGCCGCTTCCCACGGGCTGGCATTTTTTTACGGACAAAATCGACCAAAAACCACCCACTTTTTTTATTTTCCCCCTCTAAGCCCCTTATTTTTTCGTTCCAAATTATTCCTCAAAAGTAGACATAACTCCTTATGTAAAGAATATCTACGCAGAGTTATTCACATTTTGCACAGGGTTTTCCACAGGTTCTCCGCCTTACGCCTTCAAGTTATTTTCCACTTTTCCACACTTTTGTCCACAGCCCTCTATCCCGAAAACCCCCTGGCGTACCGCCCCACTATTGGTCAACATAATCCTTCTTCCGTGTAAAAAAGGAGACCGGCACAGGCCGGTCTCCTCTTATCCGAGCTGGATGTCGCGGTTGGCGTAGGCGTTCAGATCCATCCCCGCCCGCCGGCCCGCCAGGTACTCATAATAGCCCTGGCACCCGATCATTGCCCCGTTGTCTCCGCACAGGGACAGCCTAGGCAAATAGAGCCGGTCCCCCGACCGGGCGCAGGCGGCTTCCAGGTCGGCCCGGATGCGGGAGTTGGCCGCCACGCCGCCGGCCACCGCCACCTTGCCGTAGTCCCTGGACCGGGCGGCGGCCATGACCCGGGGCACCAGCATCTCGCTGACCGCCGCTGAGAAAGAGGCCGCCAGCCCGGGTAGGTCCAGCTTCTCTCCCTTCTGCTGGGCGTTGTGGATTAGATTGATGGCGGCCGTCTTGAGCCCTGAGAAGGACATGTCCAGCGGGGCGTCGTGGACATGGACCTGAGGGAAGGCGTACCGTCTGTCGTCGCCCCCCTGGCTCAGCCGGTCCATGGGGGCCCCGCCGGGGTAGCCGATCCCCAGCACCCGGGCCACCTTGTCGAAGCACTCCCCCGCTGCGTCGTCCCGGGTGGCCCCTAAAATCTCCATTTCGGTGTAACCCCGCACGTCCACGATGAGGGTGGTGCCGCCGGAGACACATAGGCAGACGAAGGGGGGCTCCAGGTCGGGGTGGGTGATATAGTTGGCGGCAATATGGCCCCGCACATGGTGGACGGGCACCAGGGGAACCCCTAGGCCATAGGCCAGGGCCTTGGCGAAGTTGACCCCCACCAGCAAAGCCCCGATCAGGCCGGGGCCATAGGTAACGGCCACGGCGTCCACGTCCCTCTTGGTGAGTCCCGCCTGAGCCAGCGCCTGATCGGTCAGGCCCGCGATGGCCTCCACGTGCTTGCGAGAGGCGATCTCTGGCACCACGCCGCCGTAGATGGTGTGCATCTCCACCTGGGAGGCGATGGCGTCGGCCAGGACGGTCCTGCCGTCCCGGACCACCGCGGCGGCGGTCTCGTCGCAGGAGGATTCAAAGGCCAGGATGTTCAATGGAATGCCCTCTTTCTCTATACAGTCTCGGTCTCCGGCTCAGTCCTCCTCGGGGATGTGGATGAACCGCCGGTAGAGCCAAGGCGAAAATTCGTAGTGGTACAGCCGCCGGTGGGCCTCCGCGGCCTCCGCCTGGTCGGACTGGCCGCTGACCAGCATGGCGTAGGGGACGCCAAAGATGCGGGCGGTATAGCCCAGGTCCCGAAACCCGCCCCGGCGGTAAAACGCCAGACGCCGGCGGCGCAAAGCGTTCTCCTCCGCCTCCGCCCCAGGCTCCTCGGCCTCCGCCTCCACCAGCAGGCCCCGCCGGTCCCGGCAGCGGTCCAGCAGCAGTCTCAGCGCCGCGGTGCCGTATCCATGGCCCCTGGGCTTGTCCCGGCAGACTGCCAGGTAGTCCAGCAGCACATAGCCACCCTCCGGGTCGTCCCACAGCAGGGCGTAGGCCGCCAGCTCCTCCCCGTCGTACAGGCCCAGCGCCTCGTAGCGCCCGGCGGCCATCAGCTTCTCCATGGCGGACAGGGGCTTGCGCTCCATCCGGGGAAACGCGTGGCTGAGGTGCTCGTGATAGATGTGATGGAGCCCGTCCAGCCCCAGTTCTCTCAGGGTAAATCGGTTATGCTCTGTGTTCATTCCATTCCAATGTCATGAGGATGGCGTCCTCATGGACCTCCGTATAGTAATTTTTGCGCCGTCCCACCGGGCGGAAGCCCAGCTTCTCGTACAGGCCGATGGCCGCCCGGTTGCTCTCCCGGACCTCCAGGGTGAGAAAGGCCAGGTTGGCCCGGCCAAACCGGATAAAGGCGGACAGGATGGCCTCCGCCACCCCCTGCCGCCGCCAGGCATCGGCCACCGCGATCTTCTCCAGGCATCCCTCGTCCAGCACCACGCCCAGCTCGCCGTAGCCCAGGACCGTACCGTCCTCCCCTTCGGCCACCACCAGGGAGACCGTATCGTGAAACAGCTCCTCAGCAAAGATCTGCTCCGACCAGGGCTTGGCGAAGCAGGCGCGCTCGATGGCGCAGACCTGGGGTAGGTGGGAGCGGTCCATGGGGACCAGCTTGTAATTCAAATCCTTCACCTCACAAAAAGAGAGACGGCGGCGGAACCTCTCCCGGGGCCAGAGGCACCGCCACGTCGGTGCGGGCGGGGCCGTAGATGGCCCGGTGGACAGCCATCAGCTCCTCCAGCCGCGCCGGGGGCTCTCCCAGCAGCAGCGCCTGGAGCCGCACCCCGCAGGCCGCCATCTCATAGACGGGGACAAACCCGTTTCGGACATAAAAGCCCACCCGGCGGCGGCGCAGGACCTCCTCCGGCGCGCCGCTGTCCGGGTCCGGCCACTCGGCCTCGGTGAGCACGCCGCACCGCCCCGCGCATTGCCCAGCCAGCTTCCGGAGGATGAGACTCCCCAGCCCCCCGTTCCGGCGGGAGGCCGTCACGCCCAGATAATCCAGCAGCACATAGCCGGGGACGGCGGGCTCCCGCCACAGGTTGGCATAGCCCAGCAGCGCCGCCCCGTCATACAGCCCCAGGGCCTCATACCGCCCCGCCTCCAGCAGGGCGCGGATCTCGGCCAGGGGCTTTCGCTCGTTGGGCGGGAACGCCTCGGTCAGCTCCCGGGCGTACCACTGCTCCAAATCGGTGATCGGCCGCAGTTCCATCTCCTACTCCTTTGCCTCCGCCCAGCTCTGCCCGGCGGCGGAGTCGGCGTTCAGCGGCACCGACAGGTCGGCCACGCCCTCCATCTCCTGGGTCAGCAGCATTTTGACCCGCTCCACCTCGCCGTCCGGGCACTCCACGATCAGCTCATCGTGGACCTGGAGCACCAGCCGGGCCTCCAGTCCTTCCGCCCGGAGCCGCCGGTCCACCCGGATCATGGCCAGCTTCATCAGGTCGGCGGCCGTGCCCTGGATGGGCATGTTGAGGGCCACCCGCTCGCCGAAGGAGCGCAGGTTGAAGTTGGAGGACTTGAGCTCCGGCAGCCAGCGGCGGCGTCCCATCAGGGTGGAGACGAAGCCGTCGGCCTTGGCCCTTTCCACGATGTCCGTCATATACTGATGGACGCCGCTGTACTTTTCAAAATAGCGCTGCATATACTCCTTGGCCTCGTACCGGGGCACCCCGATGTCCTGGCTGAGGGAGAAGTCGGAGATGCCGTAGACGATGCCGAAGTTCACTGCCTTGGCCCGGCGGCGCATCTCGTGGGTGACGGCCTCGGGGGGCACTCCGAACACCTGGGAGGCGGTGACGGTGTGGATGTCCTCCCCGGTCCGGAAAGCGTCCTGCATCACCTTGTCGTCGGAGATGTGGGCCAGCAGCCGCAGCTCGATCTGGGAGTAGTCTGCGTCCACCAGCTTCCAGCCCTTGGGCGCCACAAACATCTTGCGCAGCTCGGCCCCCAGCTCGGTGCGCACGGGGATGTTCTGGAGGTTGGGCTCGGTGGAGGAGAGCCGCCCGGTGGCGGTCACCGTGTTCTGGAAGGAGGTGTGGATGCGTCCATCCTCCGCAATGACCTTGGTCAGCCCGTCCACGTAGGTGGACTTGAGCTTGGCAAGCTGCCGGTAATCCAGAATGACGTCCAGGATGGGGTGCTGCCCCTTCAGCCTCTCCAGCACCTCGGCGTTGGTGGAGTAGCCCGTTTTGGTCTTTTTCACCGGGGGCAGGCCCAGCTTGTCGAAGAGGATATGGCCCAGTTGCTGGGTGGAGTTGATGTTGAACTCCTCCCCCGCCTGCTGGTAGATTTCCTTCACGTCGGCGTCGATGCGTCCGTCCAGCATCTCCCCGAAGGCGGCGAGGGCCTTCCGGTCCACCAGCATCCCGGCCCGCTCCATCTCGGCCAGCACCGGGCACAGCGGGAGCTCCACCGCGTCGTACAGCCGGCGCATCCCCAGCTCCTCCAGCCGGGGCGCGAGGGTCTGATAGAGCAGCTCGATGAGGGCGGTATGGCTCATAAGGGCGGCCAGGGGGATCGCCGGGTCGGCCAGAGGCCCAAAGGCGTCGGGGGCCAGGTAGTCCCTGGCCTTGGGCACCTCGAAATTGAAATAGGTCACCGACAGCTTCTCCAGCTCATAGCTGCCGTCGGTGGGGGCCAGGAGATAAGCGGCCAGGGCGGTGTCGAATACAACTCCCTCCGGGGACAGCCCCTCGGCCAGCAGCCGCTCCATCAGCGTCTTGGCGTCGTGGACCACCTTTTTGATCTCCGGAGAGAAGACGCCCCGCAGAAAGTCGTTGTAGCCCTCCAGCTTGTCCGCGAAAAAGAGGGCGGCTTTCCCCGCTCCTTCGCCTCCCCACTCCACGCAGACGGCGTCCAGAGTGGGCGTAGCCAGCACCGCCACGTGGTCCCGCTGCCGCCACAGCGCCAGCAGCTCCTCCATGCGCGCCCGGTCCGTGACCTGCTCGCTTTCACAGGAGCCCACACCCTGGAGCTGTTCCTCTACGCCCCCCGCCGGTCCGGCGGACAGGCCCATTTTGTCGATGAGCTTGGAGAACTCCAGCTTCAAAAAGAGCTCGTACAGGGCAAGGCGGTTCACCGGCTTCCGGGCCGCGTCCTCCGGAGCAAAGTCCAGAGGGGCGTCGCAGCGGATGGCCGCCAGGTCATAGGACATCCTGGCCTGCTCCCGGCCCTCGGCCAGTTTTTTCAGCACCGCCGGCTTGGCCTCTACCTGCTCCAGACCGGCGTAGAGGGCCTCCACGCTGTGGTAGCGCTGGATCAGGTCCATGGCGGTCTTTTCCCCGATGCCCTTCACCCCGGGGATGTTGTCGCTGGCGTCCCCCATCAGCGCCTTCAGGTCGATCATATGGATGGGCTCGAAGCCATAGGCCTCCTGAAAGGCGGCGGCCGTCATCTCTTTGGTGGTGGTCTGTCCCATGCGGGTGGTCACCAGCTTCACCCGGGTGCGGCCGGTGATGAGCTGCAGGGAGTCCTTGTCCCCGGTGACGATCACCGTGTCCCACCCCGCCGCGGCGTCCCTCACCGAGATGGTGCCGATCAGATCGTCGGCCTCCCACCCCTCCAGCTCGTAGCGTGGGATGTTCATGGCGTCCAGGACCTCCTTCAGGATGGGCACCTGGGCGGCCAGCTCATCGGGCATCCCCTTGCGCTGGGCCTTATAGCCCTCATAGGCCAGATGCCGGAAGGTGGGGCCCCTCCGATCGAAGGTGACGCACAGGGCGTCGGGCCTCTCCTCATCCACCAGCTTTTGCAGGATGGTGAGAAAGCCGTAGACGGCGTTGGTGGGTGTGCCGTCCCGGGTGGTGAGCATCCGAATGCCGTAAAAGGCCCGGTTGATGATGGAATTGCCGTCGATGACCATGAGCTTCATGGGGAGGCCTCCTGCCCCCGGGCCTTTGCCGCCCGGACATAAAATCACAAAATATAGTATAACAGTTTTCCCCAATCAGAGCAAGGGAAAACCGGGCGGCTCAAAAAAGCCGCCCGGTCCCCTGTCCCAGGCATCCCGGTGCAGGGACGGCTGCGTCGGGGGCTGTTATGGTTTCGACGCCTCCAGCCTGCCCAGGGGCCGGTAGACGGTGCAGTACATAGTGAGCAGACAGGCCAGCCCGCCCACCACATTGGAAATAGGCTCGGCCCAGAACACTCCGTCCACCCCCATACCCAGCACGGGCAGCAGAAGAGTCAGGGGCGCCACGATGAATGCCTTGCGCAGCAGGGAGAAGAATACCGCAAACCTGGACTTCCCCAGCCCCACGAAGGTAGACTGGCCGATGAACTGGAAGGACATGCAGAAGAAGGCGGCAAAATAGATGCGGAAGGCCGGAATGCCGGCGGCGATCAGGTCGGTCTCATCGTTGAAAATACGGATCAGGCTGCCGGGGATGGCCAGCGTCATGGCCCAGACTGACAGAGAGTAGAGCATGGTCACCACCGCCGTGAAACGGATGCCCTGCCGCACCCGGTCATACTCCTCCGCCCCGTAATTATAGCCCAGCACCGGCTGACAGCCGTTGGTGATACCCTGTACGGGCATGGAGATGACCTCCCGCACCGAGTTGATGATGGTCATGATCCCCACATAAAGGTCCCCGCCGTAAAGCTGCAGGGAGGCGTTGCACAGGATCTGCACCAGACTGTTGGTCATGGCCATGGCGAAGCCGGACATGCCCAGGCCCAGAATCCGTCTGACCCGGGAGGCTTTTAGCCGCAGGCAGGACGCCTTCAGGCGGAGCAGGGCCCTCCGCCCGGTGAGGAACCGCAGCACCCACACGGCGGAGCAGCACTGGGAGAGGACGGTGGCCAGAGCGGCGCCCCCGACGCCCAGATTCAGCGCAAAAATGAAGATGGGGTCCAGCACAATGTTTACCACCGCCCCCAGCGCCACCGTGCACATCCCCATCTCGCCGAAGCCCTGGGCGTTGATAAACGGATTCATGCCCAGACCCACCATGACAAAAAGAGTGCCCAGGGCGTAGATGGTCAGGTAGGCGTCGGCATAGGGAAAGGTATCGGGGCTGGCCCCAAACAGGTAGAGGATGGGCTTTTTGAACAGCAGGATGACCACAGTCAGCACCGTCCCTACCAGAAGCAGGAGGGTAAAGGAATTTCCCATGACCCGCTCGGCCTCTTCCTCCTCCCCCCTGCCCCGGCAGATGGAGCACAGGGGAGCGCCCCCCATACCGCACAGGTTGGCAAAGCCCATGAGGATGGAGATGATGGGCAGGCACAGCCCCAGGCCCGTGAGCGCCAGGTGGCCCGGCAGCCGCCCCAGATACATCCGGTCCACGATGTTGTAGAGGATATTGATGAGCTGGGCCGCCGTCATGGGCCCCGCCAGCATGAGGATGTTGCGGGGGATGCTCCCCCTGGAAAAATCATTCTGCCGTTCCGCCGTTGGAACCCCCTCCTCGCCTTGCATTCTGACTGGAAAAAGCATACTATGGGATTATACTATTATTTCGGGTCCGGGGCAAGAGCCTCTCCCCGATCCTGCGCGCAAAGAAAGGACGTTTTCTGAATGGATCTGCTGCTGCGGGCCCAGGCCCTTTTTCCAGTCCTCAAGGCCCTCAAGGACGACCTGCACCGCCATCCGGAGCTCAGCGGCCGGGAGGTGCGCACCACCGCGCTTTTGAAGCAAAAGCTCTCCGCCCTGCCTGTGGAATTGGTGGACCTGGGCGTGCCCACCGGCACGGCGGCCCTGCTGCGGGGCGGCAGGCCCGGCCCGCTGGTGGCCCTCCGGGCCGACATCGACGCCATCGTCCAGGACACGCCGGAACGGGGTGCAGTGGTGTCGGAGCACCCCGGCGTCATGCACGCCTGCGGCCACGACTTCCACACCGCCGGGCTCTACGGGGCGGCGGTACTGCTGTCCGAGCTGCAGGACACGCTGCCCGGCGGCGTCATCTTCCTCTTCCAGCCCTCGGAGGAGACCACCGGCGGAGCCCGGCTCCTGCTGGACCACGGCCTCTGGGCCCGCTTTCCGGAAAAGCCCCGGTGGATCTTTGGGGTCCATAACCGTCCCCAGCTCCCTGCCGGGACCATCGCCGTCACCCCCGGTCCCCTCATGGCGGAAAAGTCCAATTTCACCATTACCCTCCATGGCCGTACCGGCCACGGGGGCTCTCCCCATCGGTGCGTGGACGTCATCGTCCCCGCCGCCGCCATTGTCCAGGGCATCCAGTCGGTGGTCAGCCGCAACACCGACCCCACCGACTGCCTGGTGTGCGCCGTGTGCTCCATCCACGCCGGCACGCCGGAGAACTTTGCCCCCGACCTTTTGACCATGACGGGGAGCATCCGGGTGTTTCGCCACGATACACGCCTCCGGGCGGAGCAGCGGGTGGAGGCCCTGGCCCGGGACATCGGGGCGGCCTACGGCTGCACCGTGGACTTTGAGACCGAGGAGGTGGCCCCGCTGGTCTGCAACGGACCGGAAATGACCGCGCTGGCCCGCCGGGCGGCGGAGGCCCTGGTGGGGCCGGAGCATGTGGTGATAGCTGCGCCGGAAATGAGCTCGGAGGACTTTGCCGAGTACGGCAAGGAGGTCCCCTCCTTTTTCTACTGGCTGGGTTCCGGCTTCCCGGACCGGGAAAACGCCGGGTGGCACAGCGACCAATTCCGCACGAATGACTCCGCCCTCCCCCTGGACGCCGCCCTGCTGGCCCGCTCCGCCCTGACGGCTCTCAGGTATGAAGGGTGACGACCGCCCTCCAACCGGTTCCTGCATCCGCCGCCCCCGCCGGGGTGGGAGGAAAAAGAGAACAGAAGGCGCTGCCGGCCGGCAGCGCCTTCTGCTGTTTCCATTACATCCGCTTCCACACGGGGCCCTGGGGGGTGTCGGTGACCTCCACGCCCATGGCTTTGAGCTGCTCCCGAATGGCGTCGGCCTCGGCAAAGTTTTTGGCCTTCTTGGCGGCGGTACGGGCCGCCACCAGGGCGTCGATCTCGCCGTCGCCCTCGGCGGGGGCTGCCTGAGCCGCCGCCTTCTCCCGGAGCGCCTCCGCCTTCTGCAGCAGGTCCAGCCCCAGCACCTGATCGAAGCGAGCGACCAGGGCGCGCTTGGTGGCATCGTTCAGGCCGGATTTCAGCACGTCGTACAGGCGGGTAATTCCCAAAGAGGTGTTCAGGTCGTTGCCGAGCGCCTCCCGGAAGGCATCCTTGTAGGGCGCGGCGGCGGCTTCATCCACCGCTCCCTCATCCTTCAGGGCAGCCACCCGGGCCACCAGCTTGTCGTAGGTGGTTCTGGCGTTGTCCAGATTTTCCCAGGAGAAGGTCAGTCCCTTGCGGTAGTGGGACTGGAGGCAGAACAGCCGGTAGACCAGCGGGTCGTACCCCTTCTCCTCCAGCAGGGAGACGGTGAGAAATTCCCCCTTGGACTTGCTCATCTTGCCGTCGGCGGTGTTGAGGTGGTGGACGTGCATCCAGTATTTGCACCAGGGATGGCCGAGATAGGACTCGGACTGGGCGATCTCGTTGGTGTGGTGGGGGAAGGCGTTGTCGATGCCGCCGCAGTGGATGTCCAAATACTCGCCCAGATACTTCATGGAAATGCAGGAGCACTCGATGTGCCAGCCGGGATAGCCCACGCCCCAGGGGGAGTCCCACTTGAGGGCCTGATCCTCGAACTTGGACTTGGTGAACCAGAGGACGAAGTCGTTCTTGTTGCGCTTGTTGGCGTCCTCCTCCACGCCCTCCCGGACGCCCACGGCCAGATTCTCCTCGTCATGGTCGTTGAACACATAATAGTGCTTCAGCTTGGAGGTGTCAAAATACACGTTGCCGCCGGCCAGATAGGCGTGCCCGGTGTCAATCAGTTTGGTAATCACCTTAATATAGGAATCGATCATGCCGGTGGCGGGCTGGACCACGTCGGGATACTTGATGTTCAGCTTTTTGCAGTCGTCAAAGAAGGCTTCGGTATAAAACCGGGCGATCTCCATGACGGTCTTGTGCTCCCGCTGGGCCCCCTTGAGCATCTTATCCTCGCCGGTGTCGGCGTCGGAGGACAGGTGCCCTACGTCGGTGATGTTCATCACCCGCGTTACGTCGTAGCCGTCGTAACGCAGGAATTTTTCCAGCACATCCTCCATGATATAGCTGCGCAGATTGCCGATGTGGGCGAAGTGATAGACGGTGGGGCCGCAGGTATACATCGACACCCTGCCGGGCTCATGGGGGACAAAGTCCTCCTTTTTATGGCTGGCGGAATTATACAGTTTCATAGATTTTTCTCCTTTGCGCTGTCATCCAGCATTTTTTCCAGCCATTCCAGCCGGGAGCTGATGGCCTGGAGCTCTTTTTGTACGGGGTCGGTGACGTGGATCTGGTCCACCTGGGTGGCATAATCCACCTTTTCGCCCGCCACCCGGACCACCCGGGCGGGCACGCCCACCGCGGTAGCCTCCGGCGGCACCTCGCTGAGGACCACGGCATTGGCGGCGATCCGGGCCCCCTCCCCCACCGTGAAGGGCCCCAGCACCTTGGCACCGCAGGCGATCATGACGTTGTTTTCAATGGTGGGGTGGCGCTTGCCCTGGTCCTTGCCGGTACCCCCCAGGGTGACCCCGTGGTAGATCAGGCAGTCGTCCCCTACCTCGGCGGTCTCGCCGATGACGATGCCCATCCCGTGGTCGATGACCAGCCGCCGCCCGATGTGTGCGCCGGGGTGGATCTCGATGCCGGTGAGATGCCGGGCAAGCTGGGAGTTCAGCCGGGCCAGGAAGAACAGCCTATGCCGGTAGAACCAATGGGATACCCGGTGGAAGAGGACGGCGTGGACGCCGGGGTACAGCAGAAAGATCTCCAGCTTGGAGCGGGCGGCCGGGTCCCGCCGCTGATAGGCGCCCAGCAGCTCGGATAGACGTTTGAACATGGGTCTCCTCCTGACGTGATACAAACCGAACAAACGAAAAACGCCTCCCATGCCCGCAGGCATGAGAGGCGGCTGAAAAAGTCGCGGTTCCACTCTCGTTTCTCGCTCAATGGCCGGTAACGGGGCCAGACCGTGGGGCATTACGCCCCCGCGCTCCCGGATGCACTTCGCTCGGGGCTCCCGTGGGACCGCTTTCAGCCGGTGACGTTCCCTCTCTGTCCGGTCAACCCCCGCGCTACTCTTTCCGTTCCCCGCGCCGGTTTTTCCTATGTCCTCAGTATATTATCATTCCGCCGCTTTCGTGTCAAGTGCCGGAATGTCCCTCTCACTTGTTCCAGTTGAGCACATCCCGGTTCTTGACGAAATACTCCACGCCGGAATAGAGGGTGGTAGCCACGATGAGGGCCACGCACAGGGTATTGGCCGCCGCCGGGATGGGCAGCAGCATCAGGCAGATACACACCATGGTGGTGGCCGTCTTGACTTTGCCCGACCAGCCCGCCGCGATGACCCGGCCGTTGTCCACCGCCACCAGCCGCAGCCCAGTGACGGCAAATTCCCGCGCCACCACGATCAGGACGCACCAGGCGGGCATCCGGCCGATCTGGACGAACCACAGCATGGCGGATACCACCAGCAGTTTGTCGGCCAGAGGGTCCATGAACTTGCCGAAATCGGTGACCTGGTCGTAATGCCGGGCCACATATCCGTCAATGAAGTCGGTGACGCTGGCCAGCACAAAGATGGCCAGGGCGATGTAGTTGTGGTAGGGCGGAATAACCAGATAGAGCACCGCCAGGAAGATGGGAATCATCACCACTCTGGCCATGGTCAGCTTGTTGGCTGTATTCATCGGTCCTTACTCCTCGATTTCTCCGGTCAGATCGCCGTCGGCGGTGCCGGTAATACGCACATTGACAAAGCTCCCGGCGGGCACCATGCCTCCGGCAGTAAAGTAGACATGGCCGTCCACGTCCACCGAGTCGGCATAGGTCCGGCCCGCCCAGCAGCCCATATCCGGGTCGAAGCCCTCGCAGAGGACCTCCATCACCGTGCCCAGCCGTGCCTCGTTCCAGGCGTCCATGACGCCGGACTGGAGATCCACCAGCCGCTCCACGCGGTGGCGCTTCACGTCCTCTGGCACCTGGTCCGGCATATCAGCAGCAGGTGAGCCCTCCTCCGGAGAGAAGGCGAACACGCCGGCCCGCTCCAGGGCGTTTTCCCGCAGGAAGCCGCACAGTTCCTCAAACTCCGCCTCTCCCTCGCCGGGCAGGCCGCAGATGATGGAGGTGCGGATGACCAGGCCGGGAATCCGCGCCCGGAGCTTGCTCAGCAACGCTTCGATCTGCGCCTTGGTGCCCCGGCGGTTCATGGCCTTCAGGATGCCATCGTTGCAGTGCTGGAGCGGGATATCCAGATACTTGACGATCTTGCGCTCCGAGGCCACCACCTCGATGAGCTCGTCGGTGACCTCGTCCGGGTAAAAATAGTGCAGCCGAATCCAGTGGAAGTCCAGCCTGCACAGCTCCCGCAGCAGTTCGGGCAGGGCATGGCGGCCGTACAGGTCGGTGCCGTAGCGGGTGATATCCTGGGCCACCAGGATGAGCTCCTTGACCCCGGCGCCGGCCAGTTGCCCCGCCTCCGCCAGCAGGGACTCCATGGGTCGGCTGCGGTAACGGCCCCGCAGGGACGGGATGACACAGAAGGCACAGCGATTGTTGCAGCCCTCCGCAATCTTCAGGAAGGCGGTATAGGAGGGCGTGGAGACCAGCCGGGCCCCATCCTCCACCGTCCGGTCGATGTCCCCAAAGAGCTTGGGGGTCTCCCCCGCCATGGCCGCCTCGGCCGCAGAGACAATGTCGGTATAGCTGCCGGTGCCCAGGATGCCGTCCACCTCGGGCAGCTCGGTCAAGACCTCGTCCTGATACCGCTGGGACAGGCAGCCCGCCACCAGCAGCTTCTTCAGCCGCCCCGTCTCTTTGAGCGGAGCCACCTCCAGAATGGTGGCGATGGCCTCCTCCTTGGCGGAGTCGATGAAGCCGCAGGTGTTGACGACCGCCACGTCAGCCCCGTCGGGCTCGCCGGTGACCTCGTGGCCCGCCGCCTGGCACAGGGCCATCATCTGCTCGGTGTTCACCCGATTCTTATCACAGCCCAGAGAGATAAATGCAATCTTCAAAGGTCGATAACTCCTTTTTATTCCTCAATATCCGCACCCCAGCGGCGGAGCCCCTCGCTGATGTCCGACCAATGGTAGCCCCTGCGGGCCAAGGCGTCGGAAGCCTTCTTCAGCTCCCGGCGGTCGGTCGGGGCGCCCTTGAGCTTCTGGCGCAGGAAGGCGTCGATGGCCGCACACGGATCGGCGGTCTCGGCCAGAGCGTCCTCCCAGAGCTCCCGCGCCACCCCCCGGCGATAGAGCTCATCCCGGATCTTGTAGGGGCCGTAGCCCTTGGCGGAGTAGTGCCGCACCACCGTCCGGGCGTATTCAGCGTCGTTCAGCAGTCCCAGCCGCTCCAGCCAGTCGGCGGTCTCCGCCGCCTGGGCCTCGTCGGCCAGGGGCGGCTTCTCCCGGTCTCGGGGGCAAGCGGTGAGCCGGTCGATGAGCTCCCTGCGGGACATGGGCCGGGCGGTGAGCAGGGCCAGGGCCTTTTCCCGGAGCCGGCCCTTCCGCGCCGCCGCCAGCAGCCGGTCGGCAGCGGCATCGTCCAGCTCCAGGCCGGCGTGGAGGGAAAAGTCCAGCATCTCAGCCTCCCCCACCCGCAGCAGAGAGCCATCCTCCAGCCAGATCAGCCAGCGGCCATCCTTGTGTCTGGAGGGGGCAATTTTACTGATCCGCATCCTCAAAGTCCTCGGCGGACACATCCACGGCGCGGCCTGCCGCCCGGGCGGCGGCCCTGGCCTGGCTGCTCATCAGCTTGTAGGCGTTGGCCCGAATGTCGGCCTCGATGCGCTCGGCCACCTCGGGGTTTTCCTTCAGATACTGCTTCACAGCGTCCCGGCCCTGACCCAGGC
This sequence comes from Intestinimonas sp. UBA1698, assembly GCF_002320075.1. Classification (NCBI taxonomy): domain Bacteria; kingdom Bacillati; phylum Bacillota; class Clostridia; order Eubacteriales; genus Intestinimonas; species Intestinimonas sp. UBA1698. Next base: position 190,560 of record NZ_DCJO01000033.1, read on the forward strand.
GGGTCTCCCCCATGGCGAACCAGGAGCCCGACTTCTGGATCAGGTCCAGCTTGACGCCCAGATCCACCAGCTCGCCCACCTTGGAGATGCCCTCGCCGTACATGATGTCGAACTCGGCCTCCTTGAACGGAGGGGCCACCTTGTTCTTCACCACCCGGGCCCGGGTGCGGTTGCCGATGATCTCGGAGCCGTTTTTCAGCGACTCGGTGCGGCGCACGTCGATGCGCACGGAGGAATAGAACTTCAGCGCCCGGCCGCCGGTGGTGACCTCAGGATTGCCGTAGACCACGCCCACCTTTTCCCGGAGCTGGTTGATGAAGATGACGATGCAGTTGGTCTTAGCGATGGAGCCGGCCAGCTTGCGCAGAGCCTGGCTCATCAGCCGGGCCAGCAGGCCCACATGGGAGTCGCCCATGTCCCCCTCAATCTCCGCCCGGGGCGTCAGCGCGGCCACCGAGTCCACCACCACCACGTCGATGGCGCCGGAGCGGACCAGGGCCTCGCAGATCTCCAGCCCCTGCTCGCCGGTGTCGGGCTGGGAGATGAGCATGGAGTCGATATCCACCCCCAGGGCCCGGGCATAGCCGGGGTCCAGGGCGTGCTCGGCGTCGATGAAGGCCACCTCGCCCCCCCGCTTCTGCGCCTCCGCCACGATGTGCAGGGCCAGGGTGGTCTTGCCCGAGGACTCCGGCCCGTAGATCTCCACGATGCGGCCCTTGGGCACGCCGCCGATGCCCAGCGCCAGGTCCAGGGAGAGGGAGCCGGTGGGGATGGCCTCCACCACGATACCGGTGTTCTCCCCCAGACGCATGATGGACCCCTTGCCGTAGGTCCGCTCGATCTGGGCCATGCAGGTCTCCAGTGCCTTCTGCTTGTCGGAGGCGGGGGCAGCAGCCTCCACCATAGGCTTTTTCGATGCCATAAGCTGTTCTCCTCTCAGGGCGCCGCCCCCCGGCGGGCCCTATGCTTCAGTGATTGACGGTCCCCTCCACCACGCGCCAGATCCCCTGGGTGTCCTGGTGGGTGAGGATATTTTCATAGCCGTTCTGGGCCAGAATGAGCTCCACGGCGGGGGCCTGTCCGGCGCCCACCTCAAAGACCAGGCTGCCCCCCAGCCGGAGAGCGTGGCCCCATCGGGCGGCCACGGCCCGGTAAAAGTCCAGTCCGTCCATGCCCCCGTCCAGCGCCCCCCAAGGCTCATAGTCCTTGACGGAGACATCCAGGGTGGGGATCTCCTGATGGGGGATGTAGGGCGGGTTGCAGGCAATAACGTCAAAATCCCACAGGCTGGCCGCGGGCTGGGTCAGGGCGTCGGCCTGGACGCAGGTGACCCTGGCGTTCAGGTTGTTGCGGCGGACGTTCTGCTTGCAAATGCGCAGGGCCCCCTCGGACAGGTCGGCCAGCACCACGCGGCAGTCCGGGGCGTTGGCCGCCACCGCCAGACCCACGCAGCCGCTTCCGGCACACAGGTCCAGCACCCGGGCCCCCTCCCCCGCCGCCCGGGCCAGGAGGATCGCGCGCTCGGCCAGCACTTCCGTGTCGGCCCGGGGGACGATGACCTCCCGGGAGATGTCCAGGGGCAGGCCGTAAAACTCCCATTCCCCGATGATGTAGGCCACCGGCTCACCGGCCAGACGGCGCCGGGTCAGCTCCTCCACCCTGCGCTCCACCTCGTCTGAGGCGTAGAGGGGCAAGTCCCGGAAAAACTGCTCCCGGGTCTTGTCGGCGGCAAAGCAGACCAGCTCTCTGGCCTCCAACTGGGCCATCTCCACCCCCGCCGCCTTCAGCCGTTTCCGGGTGTCCAGATATAAATTATTATAGGTGGTCGCCACGGCGTTTCACCTCTCGTCACGGTTGCTTTTTACCACTGGTCCTTGCCCTTCTCCTCCGGCAGTACCTCCTTGAGGGCGGCGATGCCCACCTCGATCATGGAGTCGTCCGGCTCGAAGGTGGTCCAGCGCTGGATGGCCATACCCGGCCGTCGGACGGCCCGGCAGATCAGGTTGTCGTGCCCGCCCACATAGCGGTTGAGCTCCCAGGTGATCCCCACCACCACCGGCAGCAGGGCCAGATGGACCAGTGTGCGCAGGAACGGGTTGGTAAAGTGGAAGGCCGAAAAGGAAAAGACGATGCTGGACAGCAGGATGGATACCACGATGACCACCAGCAAAAAGCTGGTGCCGCAGCGCGGGTGGTGCTTGGGCTGGGCCCGGACGTTCTCCACGGTGAGCTCCAGCCCTTTCTCATAGCAAAAGATGCTCTTGTGCTCCGCCCCGTGGTAAGAGAACACCCGCCGGATGTCCTTCATTCTGGAGCAAAAAATCAGATAGCCCAAAAAGAGAACGATGCGGGTGAGTCCCTCCACCAGGTTCCGCCCCCACAGAGGGATGCCGGGGAAGAAATACATCACGCCGCCGGAGAGCAGGGTCGGCAGGACGAAAAAGAGTCCCACGGAGAAGGCCATGCCCAGGATGACGGCCAGGGTGATAAAGAAGCTCATGGCCTTTTCGCTGCCCAGCTTCCTGTCCAGCCACCGCTCAAATTTCGAAGGCTCGGCGTCGGCCTCCTCCCCGTCCTCCGGGTAGAACTCCGCCGAGTACATCAGGGCGGTGACGCCGGTGTACATGGACGTGCAGAAATTGACCACGCCCCGGATGAACGGCCAGCCCAGCACCGGATGCCGGTCCTTGATGAGCTTGCGCGGCTCGGTCTTGATCTCCAGGTCGCCGTCCGGCCTGCGCACCACGATGGACTTTTTCTCGGGGCCCAGCATCATGATGCCCTCGATCAGAGCCTGGCCGCCGATCATGGTGCGGAACGGCGTGGCGCAGGCTTGGTTTTCTTTTGGCATTGTGCAGAAATTCTCCTTCACGCTTATGCAATCGTATTGTATCAGACTCGCATGGGAAATGCAAGAAATTTTCGAACTTTTGTTCTACTGTGTTTCAGGCCGCAGTGTTGCCGATGGGCAGCCGGATGGTGACGATGCAGCCGCCGCCCTCGGCGTTGCCGATGTCCAGACGTCCATTGTGGCGGGTGACGATCTCCTCGCAGACAGCCAGGCCGATGCCGGAGCCTCTGGCCTTGGAGCTGCCCTTATAGAACTTGTATTTGACGTGGGGCAGCTCGTCGGCGGGGATGCCGGGGCCGTAGTCCCGGATGGTGATGACCACGTCGTTGTCCGCGCCGGGCCGGATGGCGGTCTCGATGCGCTTGCCGGAGCCGCCGTGCTTGGCGGCGTTGTCCAGCAGATTGCAGAACACCTGCCGCATCCGCTCCGGGTCCCCGGGAATGGGGGGGAACTCCTCGTCACAGTCGGTGTGGGTCAGGGTGATGCCCTCCCGGCGGAAGAACTCGGTGTAGGTGTAGACCGCGTCCTCCAGCTCGGCCTTGATATCCATGGGCTCGATGGAGAGAGTGAAGCGGCCGTCCTCAATGCGCGAGAACTCCAGCAGCTCCTCCACCATGTTGGTCAGGCGGCGGGCCTCGGACACAATGATGCCCATCCCCTTCTTCACGTCCTCGGCATCCCGGACTTCCCCGTTCATAATGGTCTCCGCCCAGCCGTTGATGGCGGTCAGGGGGGTGCGCAGCTCATGGGAAACCGAGGAGATGAACTCGGACTTCATGCGCTCCGACTGCTTGATTTTCAGGGACATGTCGTCGATGGCGTCGATCAGGTCCCCGATCTCATCGTCAAATTTTTTTTCGATCTGGATGCCGTAGGACCCGGCTGCGATGCGCTTGGCGGTGTCGGTGACCACGCCCAAGGGCTCCACGATGGAGCGGACAAAATAGAGGTTGGAAAAGTACACCATAGAGACAATGACCGTCCCGATGGCCAGGGCGATGGCCACGATGACCATCACCTGCTTGTCCACCTGGCCCAGAGAGGTGACCACCCGCACCACGCCCCGGACGCTGCCGTTATACAGCACGGGGGCGGAGGCGGCCATGATGCGCTCCCCGGTCTCCGGGGAACTGCCCGACCAGGTGCGGACGAACTGCCCGTTGCCGGCCAGCGCCTCGTTGACATCCTGTGTGCCGGGATAGGAGCCGGGCAGAGTGAGCTGGGCGGAGGAGTACACCACGGTGCCGGACTCGTTCAGGTACTGGAGCTCCAGTACGTTTTTCTCCTCAAAGCCCTCCACCGTATCCCGGGCGGTCTGGAGATAGGCGCTTTGGGCGTTGCGGATGGTGTTGGCAAAGCCCCGCACCTTGGCCTCCAGACCGCTGCTCATGGTGGAGTAGAAATACCCCGCAATGGCCACGGAAAAGGCCGTCACAGCGAACAGGACGATGAGCAGGACGGCGGAAATACTGTTGAGCATCCAGCGCTTTCGAATTCCCTTGACCTTCGCCATATGTATTTCCACCTCCTATCACCTGCCATTCCCGGTGCGGGTGCGCCGGGGCTCCACGCGCTCTTGGACTTGCCCCTCAGAGCGCGGAGGGGCATTCCACCCGGCGGGCACGTGTGCTAAGGTTCTCCTACCAAAAGGCCCTTGCCCTAAAATCCCCACTTGTACCCATATCCCCACACTGTGGTGATAAAGGTCGGATTGGTGGGGTCGTCCTCAATCTTGATACGCAGACGCCGGATGTTCACATCCACGATCTTCAGTTCGCCAAAATAGTCTCTACCCCAGACCGAGTCCAAAATTTCTTCCCGGGACAGGGCCTTGCCCGGATTGTCCATGAAGAGCTTGACGATGTTGTACTCCACCTGGGTCAGCTTGACCCGCTGTCCGTTTTTCTCCAGCGTACGGTTGCGGGTATTCAGGAGGAAGGGCGGCTGGCTGATCTCCCCGGTATCCAGCGGCACGTCGCCTCCGGTACGGCGGTAGAGGGCGTCGATGCGGGCAGTCAGCTCCGCCGGAGAAAAGGGTTTGGTCACATAGTCGTCCGCCCCGGTCATGAGGCCGGTGATCTTGTCCATCTCCTGGGTCCGAGCCGTGAGCATGATGATGCCGATCTTCGAATCGCTGGCCCGGATGCGGCGGCAGACCTCGAAGCCGTCCATATCGGGCAGCATGATATCCAGCAGGGCCACCTTGATATCCGGATTGCGCCGGAGCTGGGCCAGGGCCTCTTCCCCGGTGTCTGCCTCGATGGCCTCATAGCCCGCCCGCTTCAGGTTGATAACCACAAAGCTGCGGATATTGGCCTCATCCTCCAATACCAGTACCTTTTTCATCTCCCGCACTCCGTCCTTTCCTTATCAGGTATCGGGCCACTCGGGCTGGATGAGCTGGAAGAGCTCCCGGAGCCCCTCCTCGTCCAGCCCGCAGTCCCAGTCGCAGCTTTTGAACTCGGCGGCGTAGATCGTGCTGTCCCCGTCGGCCATCAGTACGAAGCGGTTGCCGGTCCGGGAGCGGGTCTCCCGGTTGGGACCGGTCAGCTTGTAGATCGTCAAAAATTCTTGGGGCGTCGCACCGGGGTCCTGATCCTTCCAGTAATAGAAGGTCGTGGCCCGTTCGCCGCTGACAATGTTGCTCTTTGCCAGGGTGATCACGCCGTCCCACGCATCGGGCAGGATCAGATACCACCCCTCCGAGTCGTTAAAATAGGTGTTAAACACTCGGATGGGGCTGCCCTGCAGGTCGTACTGCTGCCAGAGCACCGACCAAAAGCTCTCGGCATTCTCCTTGGCGTAGGCGGGCAGCAGACTGGGCCGAGGCAATTCCAGGATGCCGTCCCGGTTGATGTCCCGGGCCGCCACCGTACGCATGGAGTTCACCCGCCGGGTGCTCTCGCTCATTCCGCTCTCCGTATTCAGCGTGATGTTGACCAGGCGGCCATCCCGCCAGGCAAAGATGTCGGTGATGGTACTGATGCCGTTGCTCAGGTCGGAAGTGACGAAGAGCGCCGGAGCGGTCAGGCCGCCGTTTTTCACCGACCCGTTTCGCATGGCGGATATGCTGATAATCTCCTTCGACATGGGAGCGGTGTCCCGCAGGTTCATGGTCTTGTCGTTGGAGTCGTAGTCGAACAGATCGGCTTGTCCCTCGCCCTGGATGCTGTTGAGGTTGAGCACCATGATCTCCTTCTGGTTGTCCTTGTCGATGTCCAGCAGGGAGAACCGGTTATAGGAGGTGAACATCAGCTCCACATACTGCCCCTCCTGGTCGGAGTAGCGGTAAGCACCCAAATTATAGACCAGGCTGCTGATTTGCCAGCTCACCACCAGCTCCTTGTTTCGGAGATCATCGTCCAGGTTCTCATAGTCTACCGAGTAGATGGCGTTGCCGTCCCCCTTGATGACCGACTGGACCTCATAAGATTCGTCCTCCAATTGATGGAAGATGTAGATTTGAAGCTGCTGCTCGTCCCCCAGGATACGGAAAAAAACCACAGCCTCCTGCACGCCGTCGCCGTCCAGGTCCACCAGTTGGATGGGCTGGGTGTTGGTGCCCTGAACAGGGCCCGCGTACTCCGCACCGGCGGCCCGGACCTCGTCAATCTTGGTATACAGGTTTTGATAGTCTGCCGGCGGCTCCGGCAGGCTGTAGAGATCGTCCGGCGGCTGAAACAGGCAGCCGGTCAGCAGAAGGAATACCGCGGCCACCAGGACCATTTTGCATTGAGCCACTCGCATGTCCGCTTTTCCCCCTTCTTTTGACCGCATGCTGCTATCTATCTAAGTATCATACCATATATCTGTTGTTTTGGGTATGGGGATTTTTTGATTTTTCACCCATATTGTTTCAATTCCGCTCTTGCCATTCGGATTTTTTTTGTGTATAATACTTGAGTATCCTTTGCCGGTGTGATGGAATTGGTAGACGTGACGGACTCAAAATCCGTTGGTGGCGACATCGTGTCGGTTCGAGTCCGACCACCGGCACCATGTCGAATGTTCATAACGACAATGAATATTCCGTAGACAGGAGTAATCGAAAGATTGCTCCTGTTTTCGTTTATCCGGCCTTGCGTGTGATGTACTCGACGGCCACGCCCTGTCGGGTGTCTATCGTCACGCTGGACGGCAAAGAAGCAACCTCCGGCATATCCAGTACGCCGATAAAGTTGTAGTGGATGTCAAGCTGCTGCGTCCGGTTTTTCCCGGTCCCCTGTGCCTGATGGACAACGATCTTTTCCACCATTTCATGGAGGACCAGCGGCGTAAGCTCCTGTATGTCCGTATACTTTCGGACAAGCCGCAGAAAGCTGGCAGCGTTCATTCGGCTTTTCTTATCCTTGTCGATCTCCGCCCGCAAAGCGGAGATTTTCTTTTTCAGGATAAGCTGCTCGTCGTCATACCGCTTCGTGAGCATCATAAACCGCTCGTCGGACAGCTTTCCGCTGGCATTGTCCTCGTAGGTCTTGGAGAAAAGCCCGTCCAGCTCGGCACATCGGGTCAGGTTGGCCCGAAGTTCCTCTTCGCGCCGTGCACTCTCACGCTCGGCCACTTCCAGGGTCTTTGCCATCAGCAACTTTACAAAGTCCTCCTCCTTATCCTGTAAGAAGGCCGTCAGCCGTCGAATTTCCAAAAGCATGACCTGTTCCAGCGCGTCCACCCGAATATAGTGGGTCTGATTGCAGGTGCCCCGATTGCCCCGATAGTTGGAGCAGTTGAAGTATTGCAGTTCCGTATGCGGGTGATTGACGTTGAAATGCAGCTTGCGGCCACAATCCGCGCAGTAGAGAAGTCCGGCAAACATATTCTTTTCCACCTTCTTCGGCTGCCTGCGCTTCGTACCCTCCCGGATACGCTGTACCATCTCCCAGGTCTGACGGTCAATGATGGGCTCATGCACGCCCTCAAAGATCACATGGTTTTCCTCGGGGTTTTCATACCGCCGCTTATCCTTAAAGGATTTGGAGTAGGTCTTGAAATTGACTACATCCCCCATGTACTCGCGGGAGGTCAATATCTTGTTCACCGTGTTTGAGCTCCAATGATAGGGGCTTTCGGAAAAAGGCTTTCTCCCCGGCTTCCTGACGCCTTTCAGCTTCCAATACTCCGTAGGCTTCAGGATTTCCTCCTGTTCAAAGATAGCGGCAGTCTTGTCGATCCCGTACCCGTCAATGCACATCTGGTAGATGCGCCGCACCACGGCGGCCGCTTCCTCGTCAACGATCCAGTATTTGGGGTTTTCGGGGCTTTTCACATAGCCGTAGGGCGGCAGAGAAAGCGGGACACCGGCATTACCGCGCAAACGCTGGGAGCTTCGGATTTTACGGGAAATATCCCGGGCGTACCACTCGTTAGACAACCTCGAATAAAGAATGACGGTTTCATTCCTCAATATAGCCTACAAAATTGTAGTAGATGTGAATATCCCGTTCCTCATGACCGTCCACAGTATGGCGTTCGCTGATCTCAATTTTCTGGATCAGCCGCACCAGCGTGGGGCGGTCAAGTTCTTCAAGCTGGGCGTAATCCTGCATCATATCCAGCCATGCGTCCACGGACTTCTCACTCTCCCGGCTGACGGCAAGTTGCTCGGTCAACTCCCGGCTGCGCTCCTGCTTTTCTCTGCGCTCGACCTCATATTGATTGAGCAAATTGATGCACACGCTCTCCGGGATGCGGCCCATGACCTTATCCTCGTAGGCGGCTTGAATCAATCTATCCAGTTCCGGCAGCCGCTTGCCAATGGCGTTTAATTCCGCTTGCAGCGTCCGGGTTCTCTCCACGCTGGCCGTGTGTTCTCTTGCGAGAAGCTGTTCCCGCAGACTCTCCCGGCTGTTCTGCGCCCACAACGCCTTGCAGCGAATATCCGTCAGCACCACCTGTACCAATTCCAACCGCCGCTGTTTGCTCATTCTCGGCATTTTCACGCTCCTGTCTGTCGCCAAAGCACCACGCTCCGGCAGACGGTCAAATTGTAAATCCCGGTATCATTTTCGGGCTTTTTTCGCTCTGTACGCTCCGTTTGTAGAACGTGCGGTATTGCGGTATGGGTAAGTCCCTTCGGCGCGTTCTGTGCGCTTTCGGGTCGGGATATTTGCCCCGGAAAAACGTGCTAACGCAGCTTAGCTCATCATGCTCTGAATGACCCTCACTACAAGTGAGGGTCATTATCGCTCCCGTGCGCTCCATTTCGGTCACAGAAAGTTATCGGACGGTTCACAAAATATTTCGCACGAATCGGTTGCATATTTCGTCCGATTCGGATATAATAAGAATGAACCAAATCACGAAGGGAGGAACCAGATCATGTCGATTACTGCGACGGAACTGAAAAGCAATCTCGGAAAGTATCTTCTGCTTGCAGCGACGGAGGACATTTTCATCACCCGCAACGGCAAGGTTGTCGCCAAGCTCTCCAATCCCCATCAGGACAGAGTGGACATTGCCAAGTCCCTGTTCGGGATTCTTCCGGCTGATGTGACGTTGGAGGAAGCGAAGGAAGAAAGGCTGAACCGGATATGAGAGCTGTCATTGACACCTGCGTCATCGTGGACGCGCTGCAAAGCCGCGAACCGTTCTGCAAGGATGCGCAGTCGATTTTCCTGCTCTGTGCCAACCGGCAGTTTGAAGGCTTCCTGACGGCGAAAGCTATCACGGATATTTACTATCTGACACACCGGCAGACCCACAGCGACAAAGCAACCCGCGACGTTCTGACTAAGCTCTGCGCGTTGTTCGGTCTGCTGGACACTACGGCGCTGGACATCCGCAAGGCGATCTCAGCGGAGATTTCCGATTTTGAGGATGCCGTGATGGTCGAAACGGCGGTGCGCTCCGGCGTGGACTGCATCGTGACGCGGAACACGAAGGATTACAGCAAAGCGCCGATCCCCGTGTACGCTCCGGCAGCGTTCATAGAGCTGCTGACCGAAACAAGTGAAGATCAGACGGATTGACCGTCCGCAAATGCCGCCGCTTCTGGCGGCATTTTGCTTTTTATCGCTCCTGCTCATGGCTGCGCCCTCGCTTCGGCTGCGGCATCGCCATCTGATAGTTGCGCTGCATAGTCATCAGCTCATGCAACCGGTCGCTTTTCTCGCGGTAATCGTTGTAACACTCGTTTTTCTGGGACACGAGGGACTGAATCTCTGCAACGACCTCCTTGCGCTTCGGGAGCTGCTTGGGTGTGCCCAGCTTGTCAAGCTGGCGCTTGGCAGCGTCGTTGATGATAAAATCCGCTTCATGCGCGGCATGGAATTTCTGCTTGTCCTTTTCCTTGCGGATCGCACGATACTCCTTGATGACAGGATAGGTTTTGCGGTAATTGTCCATCGCTTCCAGCAATGCCTTTTTATCCGTCACCTTGGCAGCGGCTGTATCATAGCGGCTGCGGGCTTCCCGTGCTTCCGCACCGGCGGCATCCACGGCGGCGTTCAGCTTATCCGGCGATAGAAGGTCATGCTCCTGCAAGTATAGGAAGGTTTTTGACCATGCCTTGAGGTTGTGCATCGTCGCCCAGCGGTCATAGCCGATGCCCTTGCCCTCGGCGCGTTTTGCTTCACGGTCAACCATGCGCCCAATGGAGGGGGCTTGTGGTACGCTCTGCTTCGGGGCAGACCTGCCGGATGCACCCTCGTTTGAAGATAGGGTGCGGTCAAGAGGAATAGCATCATTTGAAGTGAGGGTATTTTCAGGACGCAGGGCTTTTTGCTCCAAAGCGGCAAGCACGGCAGCTTTATCAAAGCTGTCGCCCAGCTTCCGCGCCGTGATGGGCTTCGTGCGGTCTGGGGTGAGGTAGGAAAACCGTCCTCGGCTCTCCTTGACGGTCACGCCGTATTGCAGGAGCTTCCGCGCAAAATCCTCGACGGTGAACGATTCGTTCAGAGCTTTTTGGATAATCTGTCGCAGCTTCTCCTTGTCGGTTTCAAAGCGTGTCGGCTTGGTGGGCTTGCCCTCTGCGGCAAGGGCGGCGTTTTCCTGATCCAGCGCAGCCTGCCCCTTTTTCTTCGCCCAATACTCGCGCTCGGTGACGCGGCTTGCGCTGCCGTTCAGAAGGTCGATCTGATAAAGCCCGGCTTCGTGGCACAACTCCATGACCTCGGATTTGAAATATTCCATCGCAGCGTCGGTGCAGCGGTGTTTGCATCCGGCTTTTGTGTCGGCGGGTCTGTCCATGTAAGGCAACAGCGGTACATTTTCAATTCGCAGACTGTTGATGACGATATGCACATGGATGTTGCCGGACTGATTATGCCCGTCCGGGTGGGTGCAGACGAGCGCCTGATGACCGGGAAACTGCTCCCAGCAAAACCTCTCGCCAAGCTCCTGCGCCTTATCTACGGTCAGCCCGTTGTCCGGGCCGTCCCGTGGATCAAAGCTGATGATGTAATGGTGGCTCTTGACATCCTCGCGCTTCTGATTCTTGCCATAGCGGAGATTGGAGCGCATACAGGCAACCGCAAAATCTTCCTCGCCGCAGTTCAGGGTGGAAATGCGGTAATCCTCTCTCGGCACAAGCCGCCCGTCCGCGTCCAGCGTGGGCTTCATGGTAAACTCGTCGTGCGCAAAGGTCAGGTATTTTTCAGCGTCACCGTAGTTTGCGTTTTTAGAGCTGATATGTTTGAACGTTGCCAACGGCTTATTCCACCCGGTGCTGGGTGCAATGGTTCTTGCCGAACGCACCATAGGTCTTACAGGCGTAAATCTGCTGCGGGTGCTTGGCGTGGGTGGTGCGGATGGTCAGTGACTTGCCGCACTCGCCGCACTTGATAAGCCCGGCAAACAGGCTGGTTTCCCCGTCTTGCCGGGGGCGCTGGCGGGATTTCAGTCCGGCGTCCTCCAATTCTTTCAGGGAACGCTTGACGGTCACGGCGCTGCGGGACAAGGCCGCTGCCAGCTCCACAATGGGGAAACGGACAAACAATATCCCGTTGGTATCCTCCGCACCTCCTGCAAGGGTGGCGTCCAGCAGGCGGGCATACATTACCTTTGCGGTGCTGCTGATTGGTAGCCGTAACATGGCGGCGGGAAGTGGCATACAGGGCGGCAGAACGGTGTCTGCGGTCATAAATTCAAATTCCATTTAGTCGGTTTTCTCCTTTCGCTTGGCTCGTTTGGACAGGTAATGGGGGCAGTCGATCACGACAGCCCGGAAGCTCTGTTTGCACTCATGCTGACACTTCCGGCACAGGTCGTTGTA
>NZ_DCJO01000040.1:0-26985 GCF_002320075.1 Intestinimonas sp. UBA1698
GCGCGAGCGTCATGTGGTAGTCGTACACGATGCCGCCGTCGGAGCACACGGGGACGTAGACGCCCGTCTCCTCGAAGTACTCGTCACGTGCGCGGCACACGTCGATGAGGGCGGACGCCTGGCCGCGGCCGATGCCCTTCTGCTCGCGGGTGATGCAGATGGAGCCACCACCGATGCCGACCTTCACGAAGTCCGCGCCGGCCTCGGCAAGGTAGCGGAAGCCGTCCGCGTCAACGACGTTGCCCGCACCGACCTTGACCGCGTCGCCGTAGCGCTCGCGGATCCAGTCGAGGGTGAGCTTCTGCCACTCGGAGTAGCCCTCGGAGGAGTCGATGACCAGCACGTCCACGCCGGCCTCCACCAGAGCGGGGACGCGCTCGGCGTAGTCCCGGGTGTTGATGCCGGCACCTACCACATAGCGCTTCTGGGAATCCAGCAGCTCCAGGGGGTTGCCCTTGTGGGAGTCGTAGTCCTTGCGGAACACGAAGCTCACCAGATGGCCGTCCTCCGTCAGGATGGGCAGGGCGTTGAGCTTGTGGTCCCAGATGATGTCGTTGGCCACTTTCAGGCTGGTGCCCTCGGGAGCGGAGACGATCTTGTCGATGGGGGTCATGAACTCGGAGACCGGGGTGGCGGGATCCATACGGCTGATCCGGTAGTCCCGGCTGGTGACCAGGCCCAGCATCTTGCCGGTGCCGGTGCCGTCGTCGGTGACCGCCATGGTGGAGTGGCCGGTGCGCTCCTTCAGGGCCAGCACGTCTGCCAGCGTGTCCCCGATGCGCAGGTTGGAGTCGCTGGTGACGAAGCCCGCCTTGTAGGTTTTTACCTTGCGGACCATCTCTGCCTGCTGCTCAATGGGCTGGGAGACATAGATGAAGGCGATGCCGCCCTCCCGGGCCAGGGCAATGCCCATCTTCTCACCTGAGACCGCCTTCATGACGGCGGAGACCATGGGGACATTCATGGTCAGAGCGGGCTCTTCCCCCCGCTTGAACTTCACCACCGGCGTCTTGAGGGAGACGTTGGCGGGAATGCACTCCGAGGAGGAGTAGCCGGGCACCAGCAGGTACTCACTGAACGTGCGGGAGGGTTCCTTGAAAAAATAAGCCATGGGGCACCTCGTTTCTATGATTTTTGTGGATTTGCATTAGGATACCACAAATTTGGGGAAAAGCAATGTCAAAGGGAGAAATAATCCTTGGCGGAATCAAAAAGATGCAGATCGTACTGGCCGGGGACGTTCTGATAAAGGCCCGGGCCGATCCGCTCGGAGTGGCCCATCTTGCCCAGGACCCGTCCGTCGGGAGAGGTGATGCCCTCCACCGCCCAGGCGGAGCCGTTGGGATTGAAGGCAACATCCATGGTGGGCATACCCGCCAGGTCCACATACTGGGTGGCGATCTGGCCGTTTTCCGCCAGCTGATTCAAAAGCGCCTCCGAGCACAGGAAGCGGCCCTCACCGTGGGAGATGGGGACGCTCACCACGTCGCCCACCTGGGCCCGGCTGAGCCAGGGAGAGCGGTTGGAGGCCACCCGGGTGCGGACGATCTTGGACTGGTGCCGCCCGATGACGTTGTAGGTGAGAGTGGGGCAGGTTTCATCNNGCCGATGGTGTTGAAGGTCAGGGTAGGGCAGCCCTCGTCCATGGCCCGGATCTCGCCGTAGGGCACCAGGCCCAGCTTGATGAGAGCCTGGAAGCCGTTGCAGATGCCCAGCATCAATCCGTCCCGGTTTTTGAGAAGGTCCATGGTGGCGTCGGACACCGCGCCGTTGCGGAAAAATGCGGTGATGAACTTGCCGGAGCCATCGGGCTCGTCGCCGCCGGAGAAGCCGCCGGGGACGAAGATGATCTGGCTTTCACGGGCCGCCTTGGCAAAGCGGGCGGCGGAGTCCGCCACGTCGGAGGCGGAGCGGTTATTGAGCACCAGGATCTCCGGCACCAGACCCGCCCGCTCCACGGCCCGGGCGCTGTCATATTCGCAGTTGGTGCCCGGGAATACAGGGATCAGCACTTTGGGAGCCGCGCAGCCCGTCTTGGGAGCGCAGCGGGTGAAGGCGGGAGCCTCCAGCACCGGGACCGTCTCCGGCACCGTGGTGGTGCGCATGGGGAAGATGGCCTCCAGCGTCTCGTCGTAAGGGGCGGAGAGCTCAGAGAGGGTCACGGACTCACACTCGCAGCAGATGGAGCCGCTGGCATTGGTGACGCCCACGCAGACGCCCGCATCCAGGTCCTCCGCCGTCTCCAGCAGGATGGCTGCCGGGCGGCGGGCGAAGAGGTCCGCCGGAAGGAAGGCATCGGTAAAGGAGAAGCCCAGGCCGTTGCCCATGCAGCTTTTCATCACGGACACGGCGATGCCGCCGAAGCCCACTACGCTGGCGCTGAGGACCTTGCCTGCGGCAATGGCCGCCTCGGCGGTGTCCAGCACGCTGCGCAGGCTATCGGGATTCAGAGCGCCGTCAGCTTCCGTTTCGGGGGCCAGGAGATAGACCTTGTGGCCGGAGGCCTTGAACTCATTGGAGAGGATGCGGTCCGTCTTGCCCACGGACACGGCAAAGGAGATCAGCGTGGGGGGAACATCCAGGTCGTTGAAGGAGCCGGACATGGAGTCCTTGCCGCCGATGGCGGCGCAGCCCAGCTCCAACTGGGCGTCCAGGGCCCCCAGCAGGGCGGCGAAGGGCTTGCCCCAGCGGGCGGGCTCGTCCCGCAGCTTCTCAAAGAACTCCTGGAGGGTCAGATAGGCCTTCCGGTAGTCCGCGCCGGCGGCCACCAGCTTGGCCACGGAGGCGTAGACCGCGTCCCTTGCCCCCTGGTAGGGGTCGGCGGACAGGGCCTCGGGATCGCAGCCCCAGGCCATGACGCTGGCCTGATCGGTCTCCTGCTCCGGCTCCACGGGGAAGAGGGCGGCCATGACCTGGGCCGGGGTGCGCTGGGTCTTGCCACCGAAGGGCATGAGCACGCTGCCCGCGCCGATGGAGCCGTCAAACCGCTCGGTGAGGCCGCGGCGGGAGGCGCACTTCAGGCTGGCGGCCATCTCTCGCAGGGTGGAGCAGGCCGCCCTCTCCGGGGCGGCGTCCGCCTGGGGCACGGACACCCGGGCGTGCTTGGCCGCGCCGTTGGTGTTGAGGAAGGCGCGGGACAGGCTGGCCACGGTCTGGCCCCGCCAGGTCATGACCATGCGGGGCTCCGCCGTGACCGAGGCCACCGGGTAGGCCTCCAGGTTCTCCCTGGCGGCGGCGGCCAGCAGGGCGTCCACGTCCGCCGGGGCCACCACCACGGCCATGCGCTCCTGGGACTCGGAGATGGCCAGCTCGGTGCCGTCCAGGCCGTCGTACTTCTTGCGCACCGCGTCCAGGTCGATGGACAGGCCGTCGGCCAGCTCGCCGATAGCCACGCTCACGCCGCCGGCGCCGAAGTCGTTGCACCGCTTGATGAGGCGGGTGACGGCGGGATTGCGGAAGAGCCGCTGGAGCTTGCGCTCCTCCGGGGCGTTACCCTTCTGCACCTCGCTGGCCATGGTGTCCAGGCTGGCCTTGTTGTGGCTCTTGGAGGAGCCGGTGGCCCCGCCGATGCCGTCCCGGCCGGTGCGGCCGCCCAGGAGGATCACCACGTCGCCGGGGGCGGGCCGCTCCCGGCGGACGTTGGACGCCGGGGCCGCGCCCACCACCGCGCCGCACTCCAGATGCTTGGCCACATAGCCCTCGTGGTAGAGCTCCGCCACGTGGCCGGTGGCCAGGCCGATCTGGTTGCCGTAGGAGGAGTAGCCCGCCGCGGCGGTCTGGGCGATCTTCCGCTGGGGCAGCTTGCCCTCCAGGGTCTGCTCCACCGGGGTGCGGGGGTCGCCGCAGCCGGTGAGGCGCATGGCCTGGTGGACGTATACCCGGCCGGAGAGGGGGTCGCGGATGCACCCGCCGATGCAGGTGGCCGCGCCGCCGAAGGGTTCGATCTCGGTGGGGTGGTTGTGGGTCTCGTTCTTGAACATGAGCAGCCAGTCCTGCTCCTTCCCGTCCACCTGGGCGGGCACGTGGATGGAGCAGGCGTTGATCTCCTCGCTCTCGTCCAGCTCGGGGAGCAGGCCCCGCTTTTTCAGGGTCTTGGCGCCCAGGGTGGCGATGTCCATGAGGGTCTGGGGCCGCCTGGCGGCCTTCTCCGCGCCGTAGACCTCCACCCGGGCGGACAGGTACCGCTCATAGGCGGCCTTTACGTTGTCATCGGCGATCTCCACCTCGTCCAGGTGGGTGGAGAAGGTGGTGTGGCGGCANNGCAGTGATCCGACCAGTAGGTGTCCACCACCCGCACCTCGGTGAGGGTGGGATCGCGGCCCTCCTCGTCCCGGAAGTAGGCCTGGAGGAAGGCGAGATCGGCCAGATCCATGGCCAGAGCGTACTGGGCCAGCACGCTCTCCAGACCCGCGCGGTCCAGGGCGGTGAAGCCATCCAGCACGGGTACGGCGGCGGGGGCGGGGTAGTCCTGGCGGAGGGTGGCGGGCTTGTCCAGCGCCGCCTCCCGGCTCTCCACCGGGTTGATGAGGTAGCCCCGGGCCCTGGCCGCCTCCGGGGCGGTGAGGGCCCCCTCCAGCACGTAGACGGTGGCGGCGCGGACGGTGGGGCGCTCCCCGCCGTGCATCATCTGGATACACTGGGCGCAGGAGTCGGCCCGCTGGTCGTACTGGCCGGGCAGGGCCTCCACCGCAAGCAGGGTGTGCTCCCCCTCCGGGGCGGGCATGACCTCATTCCACAGGTCGTCCACCTGCGGCTCAGAGAGCACGGTGGTGCGGGCGGCGGCATAGACCGCCGCGTCCACCCCCTCCACGTCGTACCGGCGCAGCACCCGCACGCCGGTCAGCCCCGTCAGGCCCAGGGTGTGGCGCAGCTCTCCAAACAGATGCTCCGCCTCCACGGCAAAGCCAGGCTTCTTCTCCACATAACAGCGAAATACGTTCCCCATACTCTCTTTCTCTCCCTTATGTGATCTTCCAGTCGGAAAATTGATGGAATATGTTTTGCTGGGTGGGCGTCAGCCCGTCGATCCGGCTCCACTGGGTCAAAACGGACCAGTTCTTGAAGCAGATGACCGCGAAGGGGGGCTGCCCGGCCAGATATTCATAGAGCTGCCGGGCCGGCTCCGTCCGCCACTGTCCCACGGCGGCGCGGAAGGCGCTGAGGCGGTTCAGCGCCCCGGCGTCGCTGTACTTGCCGTAGTTGAGGGCGCCGCCGGGAGTCAGGAAGGCGGTGAGATCAAAGTCGGCGGTGAGCCGCACCTCCCCCAGGTACAGGTCGAAGCTCCCCGCCGTCAGGGCCTGAAGGTAATCGTCCCAGGCCAGGGCCCGCAGCTCCACCTCCAGGCCGGCGTCGGTCAGGTTGGCGGCCAGCGTCTCCGCCGCGGCCAGCCGGTCGGCGTTGTTGTTTGGGGCCACAAAGGTGAGCGCCAGCGGCCGCCCCTCCTTCTGCCATACCCCGTCGGCTCTGGTGTAGCCGGCAGCGGTGAGGAGCGGCTCCATGGCCTGGGGGGCGTAGTCCAGCGTCTGGGCCAGCGCCTCGTCGTAGAGGGGGCTGGCGGGGGAGACAGGAAGGGCAGCGGGCTGGGCGTGGCGGGAGAACTGGGCGGTGGATACGGCGGCCCGGTCAAAGCCCCGCAGCAGGGCCTGCCGCACCTGGGCGCTCCGGCAGGGGCCGTCGGCCGTGTTGAAGCCCACGTACAGCATGGTGCTGGTGGGGTAGTCCACCGCAGCAAAGGAACCAGAAAAACCCAGGGCATTGGTGCCCGTCAGGTCGGTGGAGACCAGGGCAATGTCCCGGGTATCAAAGGCATGGATCAGATCGTCCGCCTCCTGAATGGCCCGCAGGGGAATGGTGTCCCGGGGCAGGGCCTTGCCTTGCCACCAGTCGGAGCGGGCTTCCAGCGCGAGGTTCTCCCCCGTGCCGGCGAGCACGTAGGGCCCCGTGCCCAGGGGGACGCCTCCCGTCTCCTTGACGATGGGGATGTCCAGCAGGGCGGGCAGAGCACCGTTGGCGCGGCTCAGGGTGACGGTCACCATGCCGTTGGCGGCGGCGATGTCCGTCACGCCGGCGAAGCGGGCGGAGTAGAGGGGGCTGGTGCGGGCCAGGTTGAGGGAGGCCGCGATCTCCGCGGCCGTCAGGGGGCTGCCGTCGGAGAAGGTCACCCCGCTGCGGGGGATAAAGGACCACTGGAGGCCGTCGGCCGACACGGAGGCGGAGGCGCAGAGCGCCTCCTGGGGCTGAAACTGCCCGTTCAGGGCAAACAGCCCCTCATACAGCAGGCCCCCCAGGGCCAGGTTGGTGCGGTTGGAGCCGGTGATGGGGTGGAACCCGGCCTCCGGGTAGCAGGCCAAGGCGAACTCGGCCGCCTCTGGAGAGGGGGAGACGCTGGGCGTGGGGGTGGGTGTGGGCTCCGGCTCCGGCGCCGGCCCACAGGCGGCCAGACCCAGGCACAGGGCTGCCGTCAGCAGGGCGGCTAGAATGTTTCGCAAACGGCTCGGCCTCCTTCCTAAAGGCGCGTCGATTTTCTGCGGAAAATCTCTGCCGCTGCGCGGCAGGATACGCGCCTTCCAGAGGGAACCAGTTCCCCCTAGATACGCGCCTGCGGCGCGATACCCCCTCCGCTCTCCGAGGGAATTTTGGATTGGCGTACAACGGCAATGGAGCATCCATATTTTATAGCTGCTTATCTCACAGCGTTTTCCCCGCCCTGGGGGGAAACGAAATTGAAAATCAGTCTTTCCGGGAATTCATGTTCCGGAAAGACACCCCGACCCGCGCCACAGGGCGCGAAACCGGGGGTATCGAGCCAAGTCGCCGGCGTTTTCGCCGGCACGCAGGCTCGTATCTAGGGGGCATTGGATGCCCCCTAGACGATTGCGATCATCGCCGCCTGGCTCCCCCGCTCCCCGTGGGTGTAGCGGTGGGACCAGTACTTCTCCGGCAGGCAGCAGGTACAGTCGGCGGAGACGGCGATGTGTTCGGGGTCCAGCCCGGCGCTCTCCAGCCGCTTGGCGTTGAGGCCCTTGAGATCCACGTGGAACTTGCCGGTGGGCAGCACCTCGATGGAGGACAGGGCGGCGGCCCCCATGGCCTCGGTCATGGCGTTGGGCACGTCCTCGTGGGTCTCGAAGCAGCACTTGGAGATGCCGGGGCCGACGGCGGCCAGGATGTCCAGCCGGTCGCAGCCGTAGCAGTCCACCATGCGCTCCACCGCCTTGGCGGCGATGCCCAGGGCGGTGCCCCGCCAGCCGGCGTGGACCGCCCCCACCACCCGGCGCACCGGGTCGTAGAGCAGGATGGGCAGGCAGTCGGCGGAGTAGACCGCCAGCGTCACACCGGGGATGTCGGTGACAAGGCCATCCGCCTGCCAGGGCTCCGGCTCGTCCAGGCCGATGCCCAGATCCGCCGCGGTGACGGTGCGCACCGTGTCGCCGTGAACCTGGCTGGCGCAGACAATGTTCCCCATGTCCGCCCCAATGGCGGCGCAGAAGCGGCGGTAGTTCTCCCGTACCCGGTCGGGAGCGTCGCCCCGGTTCATGCCCAGGTTGAGGGTGGCGTAGATCCCCTCCGATACCCCGCCCAGGCGGGTGGAGAAGCCGTGTGCCACACCGCCGGCGGCCTCAAAGCCGTCGGCGGTGAGATACACCAGGCCATTTTTGTTGTGCTCGATGATATTCATGGATTTCCTCCATCTGGAAATCGAAATCGGTTTTTCCGGAAACTCGCGTTTCGAAAAACACCTCGACCCGCGCCGCGGGCACGAAGCCGGGGGTATCAAAACCGCTGTGCCGCAAAGCGGCACGGCGGTTTTGTATCTAGGGGCCGGAGGCGCTTCCAGTCAAACGCCAGCGAAGCCACATTCCGCTTTTGGATACCCCATAGACTGCTTTTACTCGTCCTCGTGCATGCCGCAGCACTTCTTGTACTTCTTGCCGCTGCCACAGGGACAGGGGTCGTTGCGGCCCACCTTCTGGCCCTTCTTGACGGGCTGCTTCTTAACGGTGCCGTCGCTGCCCGCGCTCTCGCCGGTGACCTTGGCCACCCGCTCCCGCTTGACGGTGGTGGCGCCCACCTGGACCCGGGCCAGGAAGATGCGGCGGATGGTCTCGGCCTGGATGGCGGCGATCATGCTCTCAAACATCTCGTAGCCTTCTTTCTTGTAGGCCACCACCGGGTCGTTCTGGCCGTAAGCCCGCAGGCCGATGCCCTGGCGCAGCTCCTGCATGGCGTCGATGTTGTCCATCCAGTACTCGTCCACCACCCGGAGCATCATCACCCGCTCCAGCTCGCGCATGAGGGGCTCGCCCAGCTCGGCCTCCTTGCGGGCGTAGATGTCGCTGGCCCGCTCCTGGAGCAGGTCGGTGAGGGCCTGGGCGTCGTACTGCTGGAGCTCCTCGTCGGTAAACTTGAACTCGTCGGGCCGCAGGAACAGACCGCGGAACTGGGCGCACACCTCCCGCCAGTTCTCGGCGTCCATGTGCTTGAGCTCACCCATGTGGGCCTGCACCTCGGTGGAAATCACGGTGGAGAGCATGGTCTGAACGGACTCCTTCAGGTTCTCCCCGTCCAGCACCTTGCGGCGCTGCTCGTAGATGACCTTACGCTGGGTGTTCATCACGTCGTCGTACTCCAGCACGGTCTTGCGGGTCTGGAAGTTGCGGGACTCCACCTGCTTCTGGGCGTTCTCAATGGCGTTGGAGAGGATCTTCGCGTCAATGGGGGTGTCCTCGTCCACGCCCAGCTTCTCCATCATGCCCATGACCCGCTCGGAGCCGAACAGGCGCATGATGTCGTCCTCCAGGGACAGGTAGAAGCGGCTCTCGCCGGGGTCGCCCTGACGGCCGGCGCGGCCGCGGAGCTGGTTGTCAATGCGGCGGGACTCGTGGCGCTCGGTGCCCAGGATGAACAGGCCGCCCGCGGCCCGCACCTGGTCGGCCTCCGCCTTGATCTCGTCCTTGTATTTGGCCTCCGCCTCGGCAAACATCTTCCGGGCGTTGAGAATCTCCTCGTTGTCGGTGTCGGCGTAGCCGGTGGACTCGGCGATCAGCTCGTCGGAGAGCCCGGCCTTGCGCAGCTCGGCCTTGGCCAGATACTCGGCGTTGCCGCCCAGCATGATGTCGGTGCCGCGGCCGGCCATGTTGGTGGCCACCGTGACGGCCCCCAGCTTGCCCGCCTGGGCCACGATCTCGGCCTCCTTCTCGTGGTTCTTGGCGTTGAGGACATTGTGGCGTATGCCCTTTTTCTGGAGCAGCTTGGACAGCAGCTCGGACTTCTCGATGGAGATGGTGCCCACCAGTACGGGCTGGCCCTTGGCGTGGCACTCCTCGATCTGCCGGATGATGGCCCGGTACTTGCCCGCCTCGTTCTTGTAGACCACGTCGGGGTGATCCTCCCGGGCCAGGGGCTTGTTGGTGGGGATCTCCACGATGTCCAGATTATAGGTGTGGCCGAACTCCTCCTCCTCGGTCATGGCGGTGCCCGTCATGCCGGAGAGCTTGTCATACAGCCGGAAGTAGTTTTGGAAGGTGATGGTGGCCAGGGTCTTGGATTCCCGGGCCACGGTGACGTGCTCCTTGGCCTCGATGGCCTGGTGCAGGCCCTCGGAGTAGCGCCGGCCGAACATGAGGCGGCCGGTGAACTCGTCCACAATGATGACCTCGCCGTCCTTGACCACATAGTCGATGTCCCGCTTCATGAGGCCCCGGGCCCGGATGGCCTGGTTGATGTGGTGGCTGAGGGTGGTGTTTTCCGGGTCGGCCAGGTTCTCCAGGCCGAACTGCTGCTCGGCCTTGGCCACGCCCCGGGCGGTGAGGGTGACGGTGCGGGCCTTCTCGTCCACGATGTAGTCGGCGGTCTCGTTGGGGTCCTCCTCCTGCTTTTCGTCCACGCTGGCCACCTTCTTGCCCGTCAGACGGGCCACAAAGGAGTCCACGATGGTGTAAAGCTGGGTGGATTCCTCTCCCTGGCCGGAGATGATGAGGGGGGTGCGGGCCTCGTCGATGAGGATGGAGTCCACCTCGTCCACGATGGCGAAGGCGTGGCTGCGCTGGACCATCTCGGTCTTATAGAGGGCCATGTTGTCCCGCAGGTAATCGAAGCCGAACTCGTTGTTGGTGCCGTAGGTGATGTCGGCGTCGTAGGCGGCGTGCTTCTCCGCGCCGGTGACGCCGTGGATGACCAGGCCCACGGTGAGGCCCAGGAACTTATACACCTTGCCCATCCACTCGGAGTCGCGCTTGGCCAGGTAGTCGTTGACCGTGACGATGTGGACGCCCTGCCCGGTGAGGGCGTTGAGATAGGCCGGAAGGGTGGCCACCAGGGTCTTGCCCTCGCCGGTCTTCATCTCGGCGATGCGGCCCTGGTGGAGGACCACGCCGCCGACGAGCTGCACCCGGTAGGGCTTCATGCCCAGCACCCGCCAGGCGGCCTCCCGGCAGGTGGCGAAGGCCTCGGGCAGCAGGTCGTCCAGCGTCTCGCCGCCGGCGTAGCGCGCCTTGAATTCCGCGGTCTTGGCCTGGAGCTGGGCGTCGGTGAGGGCAGCGTATTCCTGCTCCAGCGCCTCTACCTTGTCCACAATGGGATAGATGGATTTCAGCTCCCTCTGCGAGCTGGTCCCAAAGAGCTTCTTCAAAAGACCCATATCTGATCGTACACCTTTCTTATTTCCACACGGGCCCGGCCCGTTTTTGAGCATTCCACAGGTAGGTGGTATTATATCACAACGGGTGCGAATAAAAAAGGGGAAATTGTGAACAAATACGGGCTTTCCCGCTCCCGCAGAGCCGCTCAAAAAAGCGGCGGACGGCTTGTTTTCCCCGCGGGCCGTGCTATAATTGGAGCATAGAAAACAGCCCTGACGGACAAACATCAACAAGGAGGCCGTTCCCCTATGAAAATCGTCCTGCTGGAATCCCTGGGCGTTCCGGAAGAGGTCCTGAACGCCTGCGCCAAGCCCCTGACCGACGCGGGGCACACCTTCGTCGCCTATCCCAGGGACACCGATCCCCAGGTGCAGATCGCCCGCGCCGGGGACGCCGACGTCATCATGATCGCCAACATGCCCCTGAGGGGGGAGGTCATCGCCGCCTGCCCCGACCTGAAGTACATCGACGTGGCCTTTACCGGCGTGGACCACGTGGACCTGGAGGCCGCCCGGGCCAAAGGGGTCCGGGTCTCCAACGCGGCGGGCTACTCGACGGAGGCGGTGGCCGAGCTGAGTCTGGGCCTGATGCTCTCCCTGCTGCGCAACGTGCCTCAGGTGGAGGCCCGCTGCCGCTCCGGCCAGACCAAGGACGGCCTGGTGGGGGTGGAGCTCCGGGGCAAGACGGTGGGCATCGTGGGTGTCGGAGCCATCGGCCTCCGGACCGCCGAGCTGTGCCATGCCTTCGGGTGCCGGGTGCTGGGCTATAAGCGCCATGTGAGGGGGGACGAGCCCGCCTTTGTCTCCTTCGTCTCCCTGGATGAGCTGCTGGCCCAGTCGGACATCGTCTCGCTCCACTGCCCTCTGAACGACGACTCCCGGGGCCTCATCGGCCGGGAGAACATCGCCAAGATGAAGCGGGGGGCCTATGTCATCAACGCCGCCCGCGGCCCGGTGGTGGACTCCCAGGCCCTGGCCGACGCGCTGAACAGCGGCTACCTGGCGGGCGCGGGCATCGACGTGTTCGAGGCCGAGCCTCCGCTGGATACCGCTCATCCCCTGCTCCACAGCAAGAACACCATCGTCACCCCCCATGTGGCCTTCGCCTCCGCCGAGTCCATGGAGGCCCGCTGCCGGATCGTCTTTGACAACATCCGGCAGTGGCTGGCCGGCGAGCCGGCCAACGTCGTCCTGTAAGTCCGTCCGGCTCTCAGCGGGACCGGCCCTTTGGGGGCCGGTCCTTTTTTCCTCCGCCCCAATGGTGACAAAACGGTCTCAATTCCAATTTCCCGGTTTACGGCGCCGGCTTGGAATGTTAAAATAGAGCAGAACCGTTTGACATAAATCCGCCTTTTTCGAAGGAGGTCTCCCATGCGTATCCGAATCCTTCCCGCCGTTCTGGCTCTGACCCTGGTCCTGTATGCCTGCTCGCCCGCCCCGGCGGAATCCACGCCTACCCCCACGCCCACGCCGTCCCCCACCCCTTCCGAGAGCCTGCCCGCCCCCACGCCTGGGGAGCTGACCTGGACCGATCAGGTGTTCCAAAAGACCTGGACCACGGAAGACGGCGTCCAGCTCATGACCGCCCGGTATGTGCTGCCCGCCGCCGAGCACCCGGAGAACGATCCGGCCTGGGCCATCATCACCGAGTATTTCAAGGGGCAGGGGGAAGCCTATCTGGAGCAGGCTGAGGACACTGCCGGCTTTGCCGAGGGCGACTACGACATCGCCCAAGCCTCCAACTACGACTTCAGCCCCTACGCCGAGGAGGCCTCCTACACCGTCACCTACCAGAACGACAGCGTGGTCAGCTTTGTCCGCTCCTACTATTCCAACTTCGGCGCGGCCTACCCCACCGTCCTCCAGCTCTCCGAGCAGTTCAACCGGTACGACGGGGCCCGGCTCCACTTTGCCGACTTCTTCTCCGACCCGGAGGAGGCCCGCGCCCGGGTCCTGAAGGCCATCCACGCCGTCACCGACCCGCTGGAGGGCTACCGCTCCGCCGATGTGGACAGGCTCTTCCATGAGGACAACTTCTACCTTACCGACGAGGGCTTTGTGTTCTATTACCAGTCGGAGGCCATCGCCCCTCACGCGGCGGGCATCCCCGAATTTACCATTCCCTATACCGACCTGTCCGACCTGACGGTCCGCTGACAGACCCTGGAGGCACCTATGGAACCGTTTCGAAAAAATGACGTCGTCCGCCTGGATATCGAGCGCTTCGGCTCCGCCGGGGAGGGCGTGGCCCACCTGCCCGGGGGCATGGTGGTCTTTGTGGCGGGGGCGCTCCCCGGCGAGACCTGCCAGGTGCAGCTCCTGAAGGTGGGCAAAACCGCCGCCTGGGGCCGGATGCAGCAGGTGTGCGCGCCCTCCTCCGCCCGCCGGGCTCCCGACTGCGGCAGCTATCCTCGGTGCGGCGGCTGCCAGTTCCGGCACGCGGATTACGCCGCCGAGCTGGAGGCCAAGCGGCAGAAGGTGGCCGACGCCCTCCAGCACATTGGGGGCGTCGATCTCCCCGTTTCCGTAATTTTAGAGGCCGATTCTACTCAACGTTATCGCAACAAGGTGCAGTTTCCCATCTCCGCCGGGAAGGAGGGCCCCCGCATCGGCTTTTACCGCGCCCGGAGTCACGACGTGGTGGACGTGGAGGACTGCCTGCTCCAGCCGCCGGAGGCGGCGGCCATCGCGGCGGCCGTGCGGGCCTGGATGGCCGACTCCGGCGTTCCCGCCTACGACGAGGCCGCCCACTCGGGGCTGGTGCGCCACCTCTTTCTCCGCTTCGCCGCCTCGGGCGTCCTGTGCTGCCTGGTGGTAAACGGGGAGGCCGTCCCCGACCCCGACGGACTGGTGGACCGGCTGCGCCGGGCCGCCCCCGGCCTTACGGGAGTGGTGCTCTCGGTGAATCGGGACAGGACCAACGTGGTCCTGGGGAGGCGGCAGATCACCCTCTGGGGCCGTGACTGGCTGGAAGACACCCTGTGCGGCCTGACCTTCCGCATCTCCGTGCCCTCCTTCTACCAGGTGAACCGGGCCCAGACGGAGGTGCTGTACGCCAAGGCGGCGGAGTTTGCCGCGCTCACCGGGCGGGAGACCGTGCTGGACCTGTACTGTGGCATCGGCACCATCTCGCTGGTGATGGCCAGGACTGCCGGACGGGTCATCGGTGCGGAGATCGTCCCCGCGGCGGTGGCGGACGCCGAGGCCAACGCCCGGCGCAACGGCATCCGGAACGCGGAATTTTTCTGCGCCGACGCCGCCGACGCCGCCCGCCGTCTGGCGGAGGAGGGCCTGCGCCCTGACGTGGTGTGTGTGGACCCGCCCCGGAAGGGCCTGGCCGCCGGCGTGGTGGAGACCATCGCCGATATGGCGCCGGACCGTGTGATCTATGTTTCCTGCGACCCGGCCACCCTGGCCCGGGACGTGGCCCGCTTCGCCCCGCTGGGCTACGCCCCCGTCCAGGCCGTCGCGGTGGACCTGTTCCCCCGCACTGCACACGTGGAGACGGTCTGCCGACTGGAGCGCGGCGGCTGATCTTGCGCTCCTATTTTACCCCCGGCCGCTCATACATTACTATCATTACCATCCCCTGCGGGCGGCCCGTCCGCGCCTGTAGAAAGGAGCCTTACGATGGCACAAAACACAGAAATGGTCCTTTTTTACGCCCCCGACCCCGCCGATCCCGCCATTTTGAGAGCAAAGGGAATCTTTTTCCGTATGAAGGTACGCCTGCGCCCGGTCTCTCCCGACCAGCTCCACCAGACGGTGGGACATCTGGCCGGGCTCAAAGACTGTCCCGCCCGGGAGGCCCCCGACCCCTGCCCTGTGGTGGACCAGCCGATGCTGGTGCTCTGCGGCTTTTCCGCCTCCCGGCTGGACACCCTGCTGAAGCATCTGCGGCAGGCCCAGGTCCGCTTTCCCTATAAGGCGGTGCTCACCGCCACCAACCGGGACTGGCCGCTGTGCGACCTGTACCGGGAGCTGGTGGAGGAGCACCGCCAGATGAGCGGCCAGGACCCGGAGGGCTGATTCCTGGTATTTCCTGTGGAAATCGCTTGCATCCCGCCGGAAAAGGCGGTATCATGGCTTGGCTTGGCGCCGGACGTCAGACCCGCCGGGAAGGAGGGCAGGGGCCCTTTGGATTACGACAAGCTGCTCACCCTGACCGGGGAGCTGGGCTACCGCCTGATGATGAGCGGGGCGGAGATTTACCGGGTGGAGGAGTCCGTCCGCTACCTGCTGGGCGCCTACGGCGTGGACACCGGCGAGGTATTCGCCATCCCCAACTGTCTGATCGTCAGCCTGCGCGCTTCGGGGCAGCGGCCCCTCACTGTGGTCCGCCGCATCCCCGGCCACGGCACCGACATCTACCGCATGGAGGCCCTCAACGACCTGTGCCGCCGCCTGTGCCAGGAGGTCCCCGACCTGGATGAGGCCTGGGTCCGGCTGGACCGGGTCCTGGCCGACCGCACCCAGTTCCCCACCGCCGGGCAGCTTTTCGGCTACGCCCTGGGCGCCGCGGCCTTCTGCCTCTTCTTCGGCGGCACCCTGCGGGACGCCCTGTGCGGCGGCCTGTGCGGGCTGGCCATCGGGGCCAGCCTGCTGTTCATGGCCCGGCTGGGCACCAACCTGTTCTTCAAGACCATCGCCGGCGGCTTTGTCTGCGCCCTGCTGGCGGTGGCGCTCACCGTGGTCGGCCTGGGCCAGCACGCCAGCCTCATCATCACCGGCGCCATCATGACCCTGGTTCCCGGCATCGTTATCACCAACTTTATGCGGGACATCATTGCCGGGGACCTGATTTCCGGCCTCATCAAGCTGGCCGAGGCCCTGCTGACCGCCACAGGCATCGCCCTGGGCACCGGCCTGGCCCTGGCCCTGACCCGTCTGATCTGGGGGGTGGTGTAGATGGGCCTTTCCGACTACCTGGTCCCCTGCCTGTCGGCCTTTGCCGCCTGTCTGGGCTTCTGCATCATCTTCAACATCCGGGCCCCCGGCATGGTCATCTGCTCCATCGGCGGGGGGCTGTCCTGGCTGGTCTATCTGCTGGTGGGCCCGCTGACGGGCTACAGCGATCTGCTCCAGTCCTTCTGGGCGGCTGTATTTCTCTCCGCCTATTCCGAGGGGATGGCCCGGGTACGCAAGTGCCCGGTGACCGGCTACCTGCTGGTGGCCTTCCTGCCCCTGGTCCCCGGCGGCGGCATCTACAGTACCATGGAGCACGCCCTCAACGGGGAGAGCAGCCTGTTTCTCTCCACCGGCGCCCACACCCTGGGGGTGGCCGGAGCCCTGGCGGTAGGCATCCTGATGGTGTCCTCCCTGGTCCGGATGTACTCCGCCCTGCGCCGCCGGCGGCGGTCCAACCTGTGAGATAAAGTGAGGTCCCCATATGCCCCGTTACGACTACGTTTTGCTGGACGCCGACAACACCCTGTTTGACTTCGATCTGGCCGAGCACAAGGCCTTGGGTCTCACCCTGGCCGGCCACGGCATTCCTTTTACGCCGGAGGCCGAGCAGACCTATATCGACATCAACACCGCTCTTTGGTCCAAATTCGACCGCGGAGAGATCTCCCAGGGGGAGCTGGTGGTGGAGCGATTTTCCTCCTTCCTGCGGGCCGTGGGCCGGGCGGGCGACCCGGCGGAGCTCAACCGGTATTACCTCTCCCGCCTGGGAGAGCAGGGCGACCTGCTCCCGGGGGCGGAGGCGCTGTGCCGGGCCCTGGCCACCCGCTGCACCCTGGCCATCATCACCAACGGCGTCTCTTCGGCCCAGCGGGGCCGCTTTGCCCGCAGTCCGATTCAGGACTGCATTTCCCACCTTTTTATTTCGGAGGACATTGGATTCCACAAGCCCCGGCGGGAGTTTTTCGACGCCGTGCTCCACGATATGGGCATTTCCGACCCGGGCCGCGCCGTGGTGGTGGGCGACACCCCGGGCTCCGACATCCTGGGGGCCAAGAACGCCGGCCTGGACGCCGT
The DNA here is from genome assembly GCF_002320075.1 of Intestinimonas sp. UBA1698. Classification (NCBI taxonomy): domain Bacteria; kingdom Bacillati; phylum Bacillota; class Clostridia; order Eubacteriales; genus Intestinimonas; species Intestinimonas sp. UBA1698. The sequence continues at coordinate 16,622 of NZ_DCJO01000040.1, forward strand.
CTGGTATAACCCCAAGGGCCGCCCCGCCCGCCCCGATCTGTCCCCGGTGTTGATTGCGGCAAATTTCGACCAGATCGAAAACTTTATCCTGGACCGGGGCGTCTAAGACCTAGAATACCGAAAGGGGGCGGGGCCCATGCCTACCGGCCTGGACCAGAAACCAGAGATCAAACAACATCCACCCAAGGGCAGGCGGCTGTGGCCGGTCCTGCTGTTATGCTGCGGCCTGGCCGCAGTCCTGTGCCTGTGGGCCGTTGCCAGCGCGCGGCAGTCGGTCGCCGGACCCGTTCCCGCCCCTCCGCCCGCGCCGGAGACGACGCCTGCGTCGGAGCCTCTGCTCCCCACCGAGCCTCCGGAGGAGACCGTCTCCGCCGCGCCCCTCTACGATTTTTCCCAGCCGGCGCCGGAGGGCGGCGAGGCGGAGGAGGACTACTTCTCCGACGCCGTCTTTCTGGGCGACTCCCGCACCGACGGGCTGCGGCTGTACAGCGGCATCCGCCCCGGCGGCGTGATCTATCACAACGGCCTGATGGTCTTTGAGGCCGCCGATCGGGAAAACAAGTGTATCAAGGGGGCCGACGGACAAAAGCACGCCGTGCTGGAGCTGCTGGAGCAGAACACGTACGCCAAGGTGTACGTCATGTTCGGCGTCAACGAGCTGGGCTACGGCGACGACCAGGCGTTCTATGACACCTACGGCCAGTTCCTCGACCAGATCCGCCAGCTCCAGCCCGACGCCGTGCTCTACCTCCAGGCCATCATTCCGGTCAACGAAGAGGTGGCCAAGAAATACGATGGCCGGGCCTACGTCACCAACGCCAAGATCACCGAGTACAACACCCTGCTCCGGCAACTGGCTGAGGAGAAGCAGGTAGTCTACCTGGACCTGGCCTCCGCCCTGGCGGGGGAGGACGGCGTGCTCCCCGCCGAGGGCACCACCGACGGGGTCCACTTCCGCAGGGAGTGGTATCAAAAGTGGTACGCCTACCTGCGCACCCACACCGTGGATGCGCAGACCTATTGGGGGAGCCTGTCGGACCCGGTGTCCTGAAAGGAGCTGTTTGCCATGAGAACGAGAACGAGGGTCTGCCTGCTGGCGCTGTGCGCCGCGCTGCTGACCGGCTGCGGGGGCCGGACGGCGAGGGCCAAGGCCTACGACCCCGCCGCCGCGGCCCAGGCTCTGCTGGACGCCAAGGTCTTTGACCAGGAGCTGGAGGTCCTGGACGCCGACCTGGCGGGGTCCTATCTGGGCCTGTCTTCCGAGCCGGAGGAGGCCGTGGTCTATACCTCCCTGGAGGGGGGCTACGAGGAGCTGGCGGTGCTGCGGATGGCCGATGCGGAGGCCGCCGCGGCCGCGCTGGAGGCCGTCCAGGCCCATGTGTCCGACCGGCGGGAGAGCGAGGCCGAGACCCAGTACAAGCCGGAGGACCTCCCCAAGCTGGAGAAGGCTCTGACCGAGCAGGCGGGGAACACCGTGCTGCTGGTGGTGTGCGCCGACTATGACGCCGCCCAGAAGGCTCTGGACGCACTGGGATCCTGAGTGCCCATATCGGGCCCGGAGCGCGTCTCCGAGCCCTTTTTTCAAAACTTTTGCGGCCCCGGCAACTTTTTGACCCTGCAGCGGGTCTAAGTAACAGAACACATCCAGGAGGTGAGCCCCGGCTTGAACATCCATACCGCCCACAACCGCCAGCTTTTGGTGGACTATATCACGGCGGGACAGGCCGACTTCTACCGCCTGGCCTACAGCTACGTCAAGAATCGGGACGCAGCTCTGGACGTGGTGCAGGAGTCCATCGTCAAGGCGCTGACCAAGATCGACTCCCTCCGGGAGCCCGCCTACCTCAGGACCTGGTTCTACCGCATCCTGCTCAATGAGAGCATGAACTATTTCCGCAGGAACCAGCGGCTCCTCTCCCTGGAGGACGCCGTCTGGGACCGGGGGGCCGAGGACCCGGACCCAGCGGAGCGGCTGGACCTCCACGCCGCCATCGAGGCCCTCAGCGACGCTGAGCAGGCGGTGGTGCGCCTGCGGTTTTTTGAGGACCTGAAGCTGGAGGAGATCGCACAGGTCACCGATACCAATCTGAACACGGTAAAGTCCCGGCTGTATAAGGCTCTGAAAAAGCTGCGGGACATGACAGGAGAGGAGGTCAGTGATGAACCGGCAGATGGAGCGCGCCAGGGCGCGCTATAAAGAAGTGGAGCTCCCGGCGGAGCTGGATTTTGCCGTGGCCTCGGCCATTCGGGCCGGGGACCGGAAGCGGCGCTCCCGGGATGGCCTCCGCCGCACGGCGGCGGTGCTGGCGTCCTGCTGCGCCTGCTTCGTGCTGCTGCTGAACGTCAGCCCCACCTTTGCCCAGGCAGTGGAGGCCGTCCCGGTGCTGGGCGCCCTGGCCCGGGTGGTCACCGTGCGGGAATACCGGATCGAGGACAAGGATCACCTCATCGACGTGCGCCTGCCCGCCCTGAAGAACACCGGCAACACCGACCTGGAGCAGCGCGTCAATACCGAGATCTCCACCCGCATCCAGCAGGTGCTGGACGAGGCGGAGGCTCGGGCCCGGGCGGACAGGGAGGCCTTTGTGGCCACCGGCGGCCAGGCGGAGGACTTTATCCCCATCATCATCGACGTGGACTACGAGATTAAGTGCCAAAACGGACACTACCTGTCCTTCATCCTCACCAAGACCGAGACCCTGGCCAACGCCTACACCGAGTATTACGCCTACAACATCGACCTGGAGACCGGCCGTGAACTGACTCTCCGGGACCTGCTGGGCCCCGACTGGAAGCGCATCGCCAATGAAGCTGTCCGGGCCGGTATCGACGAGCGCAGTCAGGACCCGGCCAACGTCTACTTTGACGGTTCGGACGGCATTGAGGGCTTCCAGTCCATCCGGGACGACCAGCCCTTCTACCTCAATGAATCCGGAAGCCCGGTGGTGGTCTTCTCGAAATACGAGATCGCCCCGGGCTACATGGGCATGCAGGAATTTGAGGTGGGTTCCCTGCTGCCGAACGACGCATAAAAAGCGCCGCGCACCCATTGGGTGCGCGGCTTTTTATCGCTATCTCCGGTACTCGAACTCCAGATTGTAGAGGGACACGGTGTCTCCGTCCTGAATGCCCATAGCCTCCAGCCGGTCGAAAAGGCCGGACTCCCGGAGCATCCGGTCGAACCAGTTCCGCGACTCGTAGTCCCCGAAGTTGACGTTGGCCATGAGCCGCTGGAGCCAGGGCCCGTCCACGATCCAGGTGTCGTCCTCGTGGACGATGTGGACCTCCCCGGAGGTGTCGATCTCCGGCGGGGCGGGTACGTAGTCCGGCTCGTAGACGGCGATGGGGGGCAGGTTCTCCAGCTCCCGGGCGGCGGCGAAGACCAGCTCCCGCACCCCCTGGCCGGTGGCGGCGGAGATCTCAAAGAAGGGCATCCCCCGGGCCTCCACGTGGGCGCGCAGCCGGTCCACCAGCGTCCGGTCCCCGGCGATGTCGGCCTTGTTGCCCGCCACCAGCATCCGGCGGGAGGCCAGCGCGGGGCTGTACTGCCGGAGCTCCTCGTTGATGGCCTCGAAATCGGCCATTGGGTCCCGGCCTTCGCTGCCCGACACGTCCACCATGTGGATGAGCAGGCGGCAGCGGTCGATGTGCCGCAAAAAGTCGTGCCCCAGCCCGGCCCCCTCGTGGGCGCCCTCAATGATGCCGGGGATGTCGGCCATGACGAAGGAGACCCCCTCCTCCACGTAGACCACACCCAGGTTGGGGAACAGGGTGGTGAAGTGGTAGTCGGCAATCTTGGGCCGCGCCTTGGACACCACGGAGAGCAGCGTGGACTTGCCCACGTTGGGGAAACCCACCAGCCCCACGTCGGCCAGCAGCTTGAGCTCCAGTACCACCTGGCGCTCCTGGCCGGGGAGCCCCGCCTTGGCAAACCGGGGCACCTGGCGGGTGGGGGTGGCAAAGTGCTTGTTGCCCCAGCCGCCGTTGCCCCCCCGGGCCAGCACAAAGGGCTGGGCGGAGGACATGTCGCAGATGATCTGATTGGTGTCGGCGTCCCGCACCACGGTGCCCAGGGGCACCTTGATGACCAGGTCCTGCCCGTCCTTGCCGGAGCAGCGCCTGCCCTGTCCGTCCATGCCGTTGCCCGCGGCGTATTTGCGCTTGTAGCGGAAGTCCATCAGGGTGGACATATGGCGGTCCACTTGGAGAAGGATGTCTCCTCCCCGGCCTCCATCGCCGCCGTCGGGCCCGCCGGCGGCCACGTACTTTTCCCGGTGGAAGGCCACGGCCCCGTTGCCGCCGTTGCCGGCCTTGACGGTGATTTTGGCGGTATCCACGAATGCTGGCATTGCCGCCACCTCCTTACATGATGTGTGTCAAAGAAAGGGCCCCGAACGACGCGCGTTCGAGGCCCTTAGTATGCCCATTTTACTGCGCGATCTCCTCGATGATGGAGACCTGCTTGCGGTCCTTGCCCAGCCGCTCGAACTTGACCTTGCCGGTCTTGAGGGCAAACAGGGTGTCGTCGCTGCCCCTGCCCACGTTGACGCCGGGATGGATATGGGTGCCGCGCTGGCGCACCAGCACGTTGCCGGCCAGGACAAACTGGCCGTCGCCCCGCTTCACGCCCAGGCGCTTGGCCTTGGAATCGCGGCCGTTGCGGGTGGAGCCCACGCCCTTTTTATGGGCGAAGAACTGCAGTCCGATATTCAGCATGGTATTACACCTCCATGTCTAAGACGATGATATTTTCAGGGTACTCCTCGTGGAGCTGGACGCAGTAGACCATCAGGGCGGTCAGAAGGGTCTGACAGGTGCTCTCGTTGGTCTGTCCCAGTCCGCCGGGGAGCTTGAGGGAGATGGACGCGTCCTTTTCCTTCACCTTGACGGCGGCCTCCAGCCCCAGCACGTCGTTGACGGCGCACTCGGCGAGCCGGACGGCGCTGGTAACTGCGGCACAGAGGACGTCCTCCCCCGGATCGGCCAGCCCGCTGTGTCCCTGGACGGTGAAGCCCGTCAGGCGGCTGCCCTCGGAATAAAATGTGACTTCGATCACAATTAAGCCTCGATCTTGCCGATGGTCACCTTGGTGTAGGGCTGACGATGGCCCTGACGGCGGCGGTAGCCCTTTTTGGGATTGTACTTGAAGATCATGACCTTCTTGCCCTTGCCGTTCTTCACCACGTTGGCCTCCACCTTGGCGCCCTCCACCACGGGAGTGCCGAAGGTGGCCTTGTCGCCGTCCACGACAGCCAGGACCTTGTCGAAGGTGACGGCCTCGCCGGCCTCGGCGTTCAGCTTTTCGATGAAGAGGGTGTCGCCCTCGGCCACCTTGTACTGCTTTCCGCCGGTCTCGATGATAGCATGCATGTTGTTTTCAACTCCTTCATAACGGGCTCGCTGTCGTAGGGGGAAGCGTGCGAGCTTCACTTTTTGTCACGCTTTGCACCCTCCACAACGGCCAATTGCTCCCGGATGCGCGGCGCCTCGTTGTCCCCATTCAAAGCGGCTTTAGTATTATATCAATGAAATATTCAAAAGTCAATCACTTTCCCGGATTTTTTCTTCCCTTTCCGGTCCCTTCAGGCGCCCGAAGTACCACCCGGTGACTCCGTCCTTTTTTACCAGGCGGCCCCGGGAGGTCTCCTCCACGATGGACAGCCGGTCCCCCGGCTCCACCGCCAGGCGGTAGTCGCTGGTGTCCTCGCACCACTCCTGCTCCCCCCGCCTGCGCAAGTATTTGGTCAGTACCGGGAGGGTCCGTCCGGTGGCGGTGTGGCGGCACAGGGAGAACTCCGCTCCCCGTTCCAGCACCTCCACATCGTGGTCGGTCCAGTGGACGATGACCGGGTCGGCGCTCTCCGCCTGCCGGTCCAGAGCCACTCCCACCGGGCAGTCGTCGTAGCTCACCCAGGAAAAGTCCCGGCTGTCCCCCTCCGGAATCACCAGGGCATTGAGCTGGCCGTCGCTTTTGAGGACGCAGCCGCCGTCGATGCTGATGATCTTCCGCTTCCGGTCGATGATGGGGTTGCAGCAGGGGTAATCCGTCCGGTAGAGGGTGACGGGCCAGTGTCCCACCACGCAGTATTTGGGGAAGGAGTACCCCTGGCTCATAAAGTCGTCGTTCTTCATGCACCGCCAGGCGTCCAGCTCCTCCATGGCCTCGTAGGAGGGCACCCCGCCGTGGACAAAGACAAAGTGCCCGGTCTCTAAAATGGTGGGCAGGCCCCGCAGGAACGCCAGCTCGGGCCGGAAGGACTCCAGCAGCCTTTCCCGCAGTCGGGGCAGGTCCCCCGGGCCCTCTACCCGGATGCCGGCCTCGGCCGCCATCTGCAAAATAAGGGCCCGCTCCTTCCACACGCTGAGGTAAAACCGGTAGAAGTCCCGGCCCAGCTCCCCGCCGCCGTAGGCAAAGTCCACAGCCAGATTGTCGCAGTTGCCGCACAGGGCGTACACCGTGTGGGCGGCGGAGAGCTCCATGATATACCGCAGGGTGGCCAGGCTGTCCGCCCCCTTCTCCACCAGGTCTCCCACCAGCACTAGAATGTCGTCCCCGGTGTAGCCCGCCTTGTCCAGCAGGGCCCGGAACCAGGGCAGGTTGCCGTGGATGTCGCTGACGGCCAAAATCCGCCGTCCGGCGGGGAACTCCACCCGCTTGACCACTGCCTTCATGGACTTCACCTCAAAACAGGATAATAATGTATTATATCATTTCTGCGGACAAAAGAGAAGGCGTTCCCGGAAGGTCCGGAAACGCCCCGCGTCCTTTTTACCGTGTGGCGGCAAAGGCCACCCAGCCGTCCCGCTCCTTCTTCTCCGTCACCCGAAGCCCGTGGCTCACCAGGGCGGTGCGGACCTCGTCGGCCCGGGTGTCGATGATGCCGGAGCACAGGAACATCCCGCCGGGCTCCAGCAGGCCCGGCACTTGGGCGGAGAGGGGGATGATGACGTCGGCCACGATGTTGGCCAATACCAGTTGGTATCGCTTTTGGGCCAGCTCGGCAGCCAGGGCCCGGTCGCTGAGCACGTCCCCCGCACGGACGGTATAGCGGCCGGCGCCGATGCCGTTCATGGCGGCGTTTTCATAGGCCACGCCCACGGCCTTGGGGTCGATGTCCACCCCCGCGGCTTCCTCCGCGCCCAGCAGTAGGGCGGCGATGGAGAGGATGCCGCTGCCGCAGCCCAGATCCAGCACCCGCCCGCCCGGGCGGACGTAGGTCTCCACCCCCTCCAGGCACAGGCGGGTGGAGGCGTGGCTACCGGTGCCGAAGATGAGGCCGGGGTTCAGGTAGAGGGGGGTGCGCCCCGCCGGGACCGGCTCCCCCTTCTCCCACTCGGGCACGATGTAGAGCCGCTCCCCCACGGACATGGGCTTGTAGTATTTCTGCCAGCTAGTGGCCCAGTCCTCCTCTCGAAGCCGGGCGGTAGCATAGGGGGCGTCGATGCCCGCCATCCAAGTCTCCAACTGCTTTTTCCCATCCGCGTCGTCGGTGACGTAGAACTTGACCCGCGCCGCCCCCTTCATGCGCTCCAGGAGCTGGTCGTCCACATAGTCCCAGTACTGCCGGTTCTGTTCCAGAAAGGTCTTGAAGTCCTCCTCGTCCTCGATGACCAGGCCTGTGGCCCCGTTCATGGTGAGGCGGGCGGCCAGGGTCTCCAGTTCGGGCTCGGTGGTCTCCACCGTCACCTCCAGCCAGATCGGGTCCATCAGCGCGTCCCTCCCACGAAGAAGAGCGCCACGCAGCCCGGTCCGGTGTGGGCGCCGATGACCGGCCCGATGTAGTTGAGGATGATCTCTTTGGCGCCGTACTTGGCCTGGATCTGATCGGCCACATACCGGGCGTCGGCCTCGCAGTCGCTGTGGCTGATGAACATGGTCTGGCTCGCCGGGTCGGTGGCGGTCTCCCCCACCTTTTTCACCAGAGCGTCCAGGGAGGCCTTCCGGCCCCGGGCCTTGCTGACGTTAATGAGATGCCCCTCATCGTCCACGTGCATGACCGGCTTGATCTGGAGCATGGTGCCCACCACGGCGGTGGCGGCGGAGACCCGGCCCCCCCGCTTCAGGTACATCAGGTCATCCACGGTGAACCAGTGGCAGATGTGGAGCTTGTTCGCCTCGACCCAGTCCCGGACCTCCTCGATGCTTTTTCCCTGCTTCTGAAGCCCCGCGGCCAGATAGAGGATAAGCCCCTGGCCCAGGGAGGCGCACAGGGTGTCCACGGCGTACACCTTCCGCTCCGGGTACTTTTCAGCCAATTCGTCCACGGCGATCTGCATGGAGCTGTAGGTGGCGGACAGGCCGGAGGAAAAGGCCAGCGTCAGCACATCCTTCCCGGCCTGGAGCAGGGGCTCGATGCCCTCGATGGCCTGCCCTACATTGACGGCGTTGGTGGTGGCCACGGCGCCGGCCGCCAGCCGGCGGTAAAACTCCTTGGGGGCCATGTCGCGGTTATCCGTGTAATTGTAGTAGGTCTTGCCCTCCATGGTAAAGGCCAGGGGCAGCACCTCCACTCCCAGCGCCTGAACCATCTCGTGGCTCAGGTCGGCGGACGAGTCGGTGACAATGACAAATTGGCTCATTCGGTTGATTCCCTCCTGTATTATAAAAAGAACATTTGAGCTTTTGAAATCGGTCTACCCCTCTTTGACCCGCCGCTTCCGCTCCGCCTTGGTGGCTTCCTGGGGCGCGATCAGGTCCAGGATGCGCTGGCAGGCCAGTTGGTCGGCATAGCTGCGCAGAGCCAAGCTCAGGGCCAGCCCGGCCAGCTCCTCCCGGGGGGTGTCCGGGTCCAGAGCGTCGGCAGTGCGCTCCAGGGCCATATCCATCTGGCCCAAAAATTTGGCGTACAGGGCCCAGTCCTCCTCCCCCTCGGCGGCGGCGTGGAGCAGGGCCTTGGTCTCCCGGACGGAGAGCACCCGCTTAAGGGCACAGATGGCGGTGAGATAGGCCAGGTGAGTGCGGCCGTATTTTTTCCCGTCCGCCCGGGGTAGCAGTCCGTCCTTGATGTAGTTGTTGACCATGGCCGGGGTGAGAGCATCTCTCCCGGCATAGGAGATGAGCTGCCGGGGCATGTAGGAGACGACCTGGTCCATATACAGCCCGATATCGGGCAGGTCCCGCCACTGGGCGGGCCGCTCCTGACTGAGCCGTTCCTTCAATTCCTTCAGTTCGTCCACGAACGGGCGCTCCCCTTTCCGATTTTAAATATCACATCACGGCATTTCTGGTGCATTATACCACATACCATCCGGCCCTGTAAAGGCGCAATCCCGCCGCATTTCAAGTTTTAAAGCGACATAACAATATTATGTGGACTTTCGTCAAAAGACGACGCGGGTTCGGCCTCAACGCAACAAGCGTGCGCCAGATTGCTCCGGCGCACGCTTGCTTCTTGGGCATGTTTTTCTTTTACCGGGGGAACTTGATGGCAGCCTGGGCGGCGGCCAGCCGGGCGATGGGCACCCGGTAGGGGGAGCAGGATACGTAATGCAGGCCGGTCTTGTGGAAGAACTCCACCGAGGTGGGGTCGCCGCCGTGCTCACCGCAGATCCCCAGATGGATGTCGGGGCGGGTGGTCTTACCCAGCTTGACAGCCATATCCACCAGCTTGCCCACACCCTTCTGGTCCAGGTGGGCGAAGGGGTCGGACTCGTAGATTTTGTTGTCGTAGTAGTAGCCCAGGAACTTGCCGGCGTCGTCGCGGGAGAAGCCGAAGGTCATCTGGGTCAGGTCGTTGGTGCCAAAGGAGAAGAACTCCGCCTCCCGGGCGATCTCGTCGGCGGTGAGAGCGGCCCTGGGGATCTCGATCATGGTGCCCACCTCATACCGCATCTCCAGCCCGGAGGCGGCGATCAGCCGGTCGGCGGTGGCCGCCACCATGTCCTTGACAAATTTGAGCTCCTTGACCTCGCCCACCAGAGGGATCATGATCTCGGGAACCATCTTCCACTCGGGGTGCTTCTTCTGCACGCAGATGGCGGCGTTGATAACGGCTGTAGTCTGCATCTCGGCAATCTCCGGGTAAGAGACCGACAGCCGGCAGCCCCGGTGGCCCATCATGGGGTTAAACTCGTGGAGGCCGTCGATGACATTGTGGAGCTTTTCCACGGTGATGCCCAACTCGGCGGCGATCTCCCGGATGTCCTCCTCCTTGGTGGGCAGGAACTCATGCAGGGGGGGGTCCAGGAAACGGATGACTACGGGGCAGCCCTCCATGGCCTCGTAGATGCCCTCGAAGTCGCCCTGCTGATATGGCAGGATCTTGTCCAGTGCCTTTTTGCGGTCGGTGGTGTTGTCGGCCACGATCATCTCCCGCATGGCCTTGATGCGCTCGCCCTCGAAGAACATGTGCTCGGTGCGGCAC